>NZ_JADEWU010000054.1:0-40653 GCF_015207485.1 Planktothrix mougeotii LEGE 06226 | reverse complement strand
GGGTGCTGGGGTGGGAGAAGGCGTTGGACTTTGATTAGCACTAAATTCAATATTTCCTAATGTCCGAGTGGGGTTAATTTGATTTCCCACCGAAATTAAGGTGAATTTACTGGCATTTTGCACATCATATTTGCCATTATCAACAAAGACATTACCACCATTATCTTGAGGGTTGCCCAAATCTGGAGCAGAATCAGCAATCACCGTTAACCCATCTTGAAGATTTTTCTTAACTTGGTTTTTCCGTAATACGGGTTTCGATTGTCCTGATAATACCAGCCCAGAGCGGTTTTCCAGAATTTCATTTTCAATAATTAATGGGGCCGCAGAAGCTTGCACAGCGATCGCATATCCGGTATTTTGGAATTTATTCCCCCGAATTTCTCCTTTAGCATTTCCCGCTAAAGCGATCCCATTTCCCACATTTTGAATAAAATCACTATTGAGTACCGTAGGAATGGCTGTTCCCGTTGCAAATAACCCTTCTCGTTTGGATTTTGATAAAGTACAACTGGCAACGGTACAATAAACGGATTCAGCCCAGATTCCAGTTCCTCGCGTTTGCTCATTGGTGACACTGACACCCTTAACCGTCGAGTTATTTTGCATCAAAATCGTAATATTCTGAGCCGCTGCACTGGGACTGGTAAACGTACCACTCCCGACAATCACTACATCTTGGCCTTTTGTAGCTTCATTCCCCAGAATTGTGACTCCCGATGGCACAATTAAGGGAAAGACTTCCCCACTAGCAGCGTTATAGCTTCCTGGGGCGACTTGAATCACGGTTCCTGATTGGGCACGACTCAGGGCTTTAGCAATGGTTTTTAAGGGGTCAGATTGCCCACCTGTGGCAGAATCATTGCCTGTGGCAGAATTAACAAATAAGGTGGCAGATGCAGCCATCGGTACAGTTTGAGTCACGACTTGTAGAGTTCCTTTAACGCGAGTAGGACTAATAATATTTCCAAAAGAAGTTAAGCTGGCAGTTCCAGCATTTTGAACATCAAAACCGCCATTATTGCGAATGGTATTTCCCCCTGGAGTTTGCACGGTTCCCAAATCGGGTGTGGCTTGATTTAGGATAACAACGCCATCGCCACTATTGCGTTCAATTAGGTTTTGACGCAGAATCGGTTTAGCGTGATCTGCAATTAATAATCCAGAGCGATTTTCTACAATAGCATTATCTCGAATTAAGGGAGCAGCTTGATCTTTAATGGAAAGACCATATCCGGTATTTTGAAAGGTATTTCCTTGAATTTCTCCCTTGATTTCCCCTTCAATAGATACGCCATACCCTTCATTTTGAGTAAAAATACTATTGAGAATTTGAGGATTTCCTGAACCCACTGCATAAATCCCTTCCCGTTTACAGCGAGTCAAGGTACAATTGGCAATCATAGGAGATTGAGATTCAATCCAAACCCCAGTTCCACGAGTTTGAATATTGGTGACGGTTACGCCTCGCAATTGGGCGTTATTTTCCATCAAAATTGTAATATTTTGACTCGCCGCACTGGGACTGGTATAGAGTCCATTTCCTTCGATTAAAATGCCACTGCCTTTACCTGATTCATTCCCCATAACAATGACTCCAGAAGGCACAATTAGGGGGAAAGTTTCACCACTGAAACTATTATAAGTGCCAGCTTCTAGGTAAATCGTAGTTCCAGACGTGGCTTGAGACAGGGCTTTTTTTAAGGTTTTCAAGGGGGAATTGGAGTCCCCAGAACTGAAATCGTTTCCAGTGGCGGGGTTAACGTACAGAGTTACCATAATTGTGTTTTTGATTAAACCGTCTGCGCTTTATCCTAGGTTCTGTTACACCTCTGGTGTTAGGGATTCGGTCAAAAAACCGGAAAAACTTAATTTATTTTAATATTGTTCTGTTGGTTATACCTTTAGGGGGTTTCAGCCCTGATCTCAAGTTAATGCTCTGTTTTTGGGAATTCAAGATGGGCATAGCCCATCCTTCTTTTGCTTAACTGTTATAGGTGCGATAACGCCATTTAGACAGTTGAGATTCTCCAAAGCAAGCTAATCCTTGCAATTCTAAAACCCGTTTTTGCAAAGTGTCAATTAAGTTATCTTGTTCTTGCAAATAGGTTTTCAACGCATCATAATTAACTGTTGTATTCGTCGTTCCCGGCTGTTGTGTTTTACTAGAAACTAAACTCGCTAATTTTTGTTCCATTGTCGCTATTTGAGCTTTTTGGGTCGCACAAATATGCTCTAGCTGGGAATAACTTTCTGTAGAAATACTGTCAGCTAATTTTACTTCTAATTCAGTAATTTTCTCTTGTTTCATTTGCAGTTGCGCTAGAGACCCATTACTGGCATTAAGTTCTTTTTCCAGAGCTTGAATTTGCTGAGTTAATTGTGCTTCAATGGTGCGTTGTTGTTCTAATTCGTTTTGCAAGGTTTGGTGGGTTTCTGCCGAAATTTTTCCGGCCAATTCCTGTTCTAATTCAGGAATTCGATTTAATTGAGTTTGTAATTGAGCAATCGTTGATTTTTGTTGTTCTGAGGCTTTTTGTAAAGCTTGATACACTTCTACATCAACGGTTTGTGTTACTTTTTGTTCTAGTTGATGGTGTAGATTAGTAATGGTTTGTTTTTGCTGTTCTGCTTCTTGTTTTAAGGCTTCATGGGTTGCAGAATCAACGGTTTGCGCCAGTTGAGTTTCTAATTCTGATATCCTAGTTAGTTGCTGCTGTAACTGTTGAATGGTATTAGCTTGTTCTTCAACTTGCTGTTTTAAGGCTACAGTCTCAGAGGAAAGAGCAGAAGATTCTACATTAGCAGTTTCTACCGTTTCAGAGGAAGTGGAAGGTGCTGTTTCTGGAGTTTTAGGAGATAGATTTAACTCCCCTTTTCCTAGGCGTTCAAATAACTCCGATTTGGAGACTCCTAATTCTTTAGCCAAGGATTCTATCTGTTGTGCTGAATCAGCCGTTAATGAAACCGTAACTTTTACTTTGTCACTAATGGCAGAAGCAGGACGGGAAGTAGAAGGAGTGCGTTTTTTTCTATTGGTGGACATGAGACTATATTCCTTAAAAATTTCACTTAGGAGACAAGAATTTTAGATTGTGGATGTTATCACAACAATTCAACCCAAAATCTAAAAGGGTTTATCCCAAATTCATCGATTGGATGGCGGTAGACTTTCAATCGTGAGGTGTGCATCTCACTGTTGACATTTTGAATTCCTGTTCAACATTATCCTGCAATAGCCTACATTTAGAAGTATAGGGCGGTGCAGAGACAAAAAAGTGTAAATTTTGTGAAGAACAAGAGGGCGGCTCTGTGGAGCAGGCGTCCCGCCTGCTAAAGGTCTATGGAAAAAAGGAGGGTAGCTTATCTGGGAGAGCAGGAGGACAGAGGAAGTCCAACGAATTAAATTTGATCAGACTTCATTGACAACCTCCGTGCTAATAACTAGGTTTTCTTGACTGGTAATACTTGTAGCTATTTGTTGTTTTGCTCTAGCATCTGAATCATTAGGATTAACGATATTAGGTGATTATTTAACTCTTTTCTATTTTAACCTATTTTATTGTAGGAGTGTTGAGGGTGCGATCGCTTTTTGGGGTCTAAGGGAGTTAGGAGTGCGATCGCTTTAACTACACTAATTTACAAGTCAGGATGTTTTACTGTTGAAATAGATAAACTTTGAGACTTTTTAATAAATTTTTCATCAAAAGTATAAAATTCTAAACAATGATTACTTGAAGCTAAATGAAAAGCATCGGCAAAATCTACACCATTTTCATGCCATTCGATAATTTGTAAAATCAACTTTTCATTTGTTAAATAAACATTCGGTAAACCCAAAACCTTTCTAAAAGCTTGGCAAATTTCTAATGGTTTAAACTTGTAAGCAAACCGCAACACCCATTCAGTTTCTAAGATTACAGTATCAGGAATAAAAATATTTTTATTTTTGAACAATTCTAAACTTTGTTGATACTGTACTTCATCATCTCTAGTAATAAATCTAACAATAATATTAGTATCAATAGCAATTATTGATTCCATAATTCTTCTATTCCCTGAGCAATTGCTTGATCCATTTCTTCAATTGTTTTGGCTTTTCCTTGATACTTCAAACACCCAGCAACTTCATCTAATGTTGTTTCTGGGAAAGTTTTTTTAGGTTTTAATAAAATTCCATCACCCAGATTAATTATGATTAATTCTTGACCCACTTCCCAATGATACTGATCTCTTAAGATTTGAGGAATAGTAACTTGACCTTGACTTGACAATTTAGTAATTTCCATTGAACTAATAGTTATATATTTTTTCCTATTGTAATTTTAACATAGATTGCTGTTTGTAGGTAACTAATGATGATGCGATCGCTTCTTGGGGTGTAAGGGAGTTAAAAGTGCGATCGCTAATATAACACCTTCAACAAAACTTTAACTTATCACTCTACCCAATTCTCTAAACTTAAACCATCAACTCTCAATAAATCACTATCATTAGAAACCAGAATTAAACCTTTAACAATAGCAGTAGCAGCAATTAAAATATCTTCGGTTTGGATCGGTAATCCTCTTAACCTTAAATTAGCATGAATTTCGGCTGCTTTCTCTAAAATTGCTAAATCATCTAATAAAATAATTTGATAATCTTGGCAAAATTCATTAAATCTCTCTAGTTGTTTAGTGGCTTTTACTGCAAATAATCCTCTTTTAATTTCAAAATAAGTAATGCAACTGATACAGAGTAATTCTTTTTGAGATTCTAATTGTTTGAGCTTTTCCTTAACTTTAAGATTATTTTTCAGGGATAAGGAAACAATATTAGTATCTAATAAATAACTCATACTCATTTATTTTCGTTTAATTACTTCATCAAAAATAGCCATTTGTTCATGTGTTAATTCATTCAAAGTTCCCGCCACTGCTTCTGTCACCATAATCAGACTACAATGTTTCTTTAATTCCTGATCTGACATCGTGTTAAATTTTTCAAAAGGTAGGTTTTCTTGAAAGAGTTTAAATAATTCTTCAATCATTTCTGACTGATTCAGTTCTTCTTTAAATAAAGGACGTTCTTCCATTAAAATCGAAACAACTTGCTCAATTCTTTTCATCATGAACTCTTGTCTAACATCAGTTGATAACATATTGATTGCCTCCGTTCAAATACAATTATATAACCATTCTAATTTTAGCATATTACAGAAATCTTGCCCGATGATGTCCAAAGATATACTTTTGTTGGTGTAAGGGGTTTAGGAGAATTTGGGATATGGGATGTAAGGGAGTTAGGAGTGCGATCGCTTTTTATTTTAGGGCTGTTTATGATGATTATTATGAAATAATAGAAAATATGAGGAATTTAGGGTTGACTGGTGGAGTAATTTATGATAACTTAATCGCTCATGCAGCCCTAAAAGGGGAAATTGATAAAATATTAACCCTTAATCCTAAACATTTTATTCGTCTGGGCGATCGCATTGCTGAATTAGTAGAAATTGCTTCATAGTGTGATCGCTTTTTATTTTAGGGTTGTTGATGATGCGATCGCTCATTTTGCCTGTTCGGTGTTCGGTGTTCGGTGTTCCCTAACCATCAATGTGAGTAACTTATGACATTACCCCTAGGTTTGCTTATCAATTACATTAAAAATTTCAACCCATTGGATATTAATAAATGTTAAACTAAAAAGTAAAGTACATAACAGGTCAAGTAAGGACTAACCATGTTATCTCAACCTATATTTGATGATCGTGCGCTGAATGAGTCTTTGTACCAAGCGTTGATTGAACGTTTCCGTGAAACTCTACCCTCCTCAAGCCAATCTCAACTGTTAGAATGCAGCTTTGGTTTTGCTCCCAGTCCCACCGGAGTCAAAACCTTTTTTATTGTTACCCCTGCTTTGGGGGTCGCTGAACAGTTGTTATCGGATATAGAGCAGATTGTTGAACGAGTGCAAACCTTAATGGTTGGAGTTGGACAAGTGGCTCTGTGTATTCAACCTCACGACCACCCTGTAGAAACCCCTAACTCATCCTCGGTTTGTCACCCGTCCCAAACCCTTCATCCTCAATATATGATGTGTAAGATCTTCCCGGTTAATAGTGAACCGCCCAATTTAGAAGATTAAACCCGTATATCTATTGGAGGAAACCCGGAACACTTAACGGGTTATTGCGCTATTCCCGTTACCTTCGGATTCAATGACTTCACGGACTCGATAGATAGGTCGATCTTGAGACTCATGATAGGTTCGCATTAACAGTTCAGCTAATAAACCAAAACAAAACAGTTGAATTCCGGTAAGGGTCAGTAATACCGCAAACGTGAGTAAAGGACGATCAGCAATTCCTTCGCCCAAAAACAGTCGAATAAAGGTCAAATAAATACCAACAATAAGTCCAAAGACAAAAGCCAACATTCCTAATAGACCAAAAACGTGCATAGGTCGAGTCAGGAATTTTTTGATAAAGGAAATGGTTAATAAATCCATCACCACCCGGAAGGTCCGATCTAAACCATATTTACTCTGACCAAAACGACGAGCATGATGGTTAACCGGGATTTCAGTAATTCTCGCTCCTTCAATAAAGGCTAAAGCGGGTAAGAATCGGTGAAGTTCTCCATAGAGCTTCATATCGGCGATTAACTCACTGCGGTAAGCCTTAAGAGAACAACCATAGTCATGTAGCTGTACCCCAGTCATCTTACTAATCAGCCAGTTCGCAATGCGAGAGGGAAGTAAACGAGTGATTTTGGCATCTTGTCGATTTTTACGCCAACCACTGACGACATCGAAACCCTTACCCAACTCTGTCAGAAGTAGAGGAATATCTTGGGGATCATTTTGTAAATCACCATCAATGGTAATAATCACCTGACCCTGAGAATATTTGAATCCCGCCGCCATTGCTGCGGTTTGGCCATAATTGCGGCGGAGAATAATGGCTTTGAGATGAGGATTGGTTGTGGCTTCCTGTTTCAGGAGTTCCGTGGAACCATCGGTTGAGCCATCATCGATACAAACCAATTCATAATTTAAACCCAAAGAAGTCATATTACCATCAATCGCTGCTATCAATCGGGGTAAACTTTCGACTTCGTTATAGATAGGAACAACGATAGAAATAGCTAAGGAGTGAGAACCAAAAATTAAATCTCCATACTGTTTCTGAGATTCTGGCGTTTTTAAAATGGGCGGTTGTGAAATATCCATCTTATCCTCTAAGTTCTTACAAAAGGAAATAGTTGTATTAGGAAATTTTAGGAACACATAGACATTAATTAAGTATTGTCTTGTCTAGGATAGAATTAGTAAAAAAAACATACAGTTAGAATTAACGAGAACTCTATCCTTCCTAAAAAAATGAATTCCTGTGGTAAAGATTAATTACAGGGCAGGAAAAACAGTAGATAGAATGTCCTTGGGTTAGCCTATAGATAATTTCTGAGTATAAAATAACTGAGGAAACCAATTATATCAAGTGTCTCTTGAAGATTTATCTTTTCGGCTCAATCCCAATACGAGGACAACATTACCCCAGGAGGCAAAGGCTTGAGATGAGAAAATTTTACTGCGGGGTGGTTGATGTGGTTGTCGGTATAGCCGGAGTCACCTTAAATACTTGAATGGGTTGAAATTCAAGGCTACTAAAGGTTTTTTCCTGTTCAATTTTAAACTGTTTTCCCCCTACTGTGGTAAATACTTGATTCATCCCCTCGGTTTCTTTGCAGAATAGCCAGCAAACAAACCAAAGATTCGATTTTAAAGGTAAGGTTCTATCCAACTGTTGTTGAATATAATCTGGGGTTAACTTGTCCTCAGATCCGGGATGATTCAGTAAATAAACTTGATTGGGGTCGGGATAATAGCGAGACAAAGATAGGGGGAAAAAGTCGGGAGTAGAGTGCATGACAATCAAATCATTGGGTTGTTTATTTTGGTAAATATATTGGGCTGCTCCTTGCCAATCATTGCGATATAATTTCGTGTAGTAATCGAAAAGACTACCTGTAACACCAATACAGTAAGCGATGGCTATGGCGATCGCTAACGGTTTTTTCCAATTCCAAATGACAACAAATCCCGCCGCTAGAAGAATGAGAAAATAAGGAGCAACTAACAAAAGATAACGGGGAAACCAGATAGAATTTTTATAATAAGATACAAACAACATCAAACCAGCCGGAATAATCGCCCAAGTTGCTAACCAAATTAACCGTTCTGAAGGATATTTGCTAAAAATATTTAATAGGGAAATCACCAATAAAACAATCAAAACCGCAGTCAGACCCGCATAGAATAAAAGAGACAAGGTTTTTACACTCAACAATTGACTTAACAGTGTCGCATCTGTTAACTCATTTTTATTCAGAATAATTTGATTAGATTCAAGCAAATTTCTTAAAGGCCAGTATACGCTAAATTGGGTTAACATCCCAATAATTTGAGCTACTCCAGGCTTGGAATAGTCAGCAACTTGCTTCTCCATAAAATCATCTGCTCCCCCTCCTATAGTAAGTACCCAGAAAATGGGGAGGAAAAATAAACCAATGATGGATAAACCTCCAGCAGCAGTCAGTAACCATTGACGCTGTTTGCGGAATTTCCAACCCAATAACACGATATCGGCAACCAAAATTAAAACATTATTCGCATTCGTTAAAATTAAGAATGTTCGTGCTATGACCCAACCCGATAAAGCTTTATAGGAAGGTCGCTCTAAAAAGTAACTGAGGGCTAATGTTCCCGCTACACTCAAGAATGTAATCACGGTGTACATCCGAATTTCTTGAGCGTGATTAATAAATAGAGGGGAAACACTAGCCATAAATGCGGCTATTAATCCGGTAGACTTCCCGACAATGCGATATCCCAACCAATAGGTAAAGTAAATACTCCCTAAACCAAAAATAATCGATAAACCTCTTAACCAAGCATCGCTATCGCCAAACTGCATCCAGCCTTTCAGGATCATGTAGTAGAAGGGGCGGACATAAGGGAGAGTAAACTCAAAGGATTTAGCATCACGAATACTCAGCATTTCATCAATCCACACACTTTCGGTACTGAGTTGATATAACCGCAGTCCCGTAGCCAGTAATAGAATCAATAGAATCGGTATCTGTTCAAATAAAAGTTGTTGAGTATTTTTACCAGAGGAAGACAATGTTAACTTAGGATCAATCTGGGATTCCACTGAGTGTCCCTCCTGTATGAGAAAATTTGGGGAGTTGTTTGACAAAAACAATAATTGGCTTCAAGTGTAATCTAAGATTTTTGGATCACGACTCTCAGCGAGAACACTTAAACTATATACCCAAAGTGTCCCAAAACGGTTAGAATGCTTCCCCTCAAAAGCTGGAATGCTTTGAAGACAACCCCCATTTGTAAAGCTAAGGGAGACTCCCCTTTACAAATGACATCCCTTTGTAAAGTTCTATGAGCAAACCTAAATTTTAATTTTACAGTTACTTTAAAAAAAAGGAATGAAATATAAATTTTCTGTAAACAGAGGGATTTTGATACTGTAGTGCGGTTTGAACAAGAGTTAGACTTAAAGCTCAGAGAATTTACTGAGAATATATAAAAAGCTTTGTGCCTTAAACCGAATTTACACATACATACAGGAGACTAACTATGGCTGCCACTCAAGTTTTTATGACTGAAGCTGAAAAAATGGTATTAACAGGATCAACCCAGAAACTGTCAGGAAGTTATGCTTCAGGGGGTGCATTTATTCGCGTGAAGGGATCGACGGGAGCGACAGGAACACTAACCACAGGATTTACGGGTGAATCGGGTGCTTATGATATTGTCGTAAAATATTTTGATGAAAATGATGGTGTATCTAGCCTTTCTGTAGGAGTTCAAGGGACTACCATTGATAGTTGGCTAGCCGATCAAAATTTGGGAGGAGGTAGTCCTTCGGCTATAACGTTAACAGAAAAAGTGATTAAAAATGTTCAAATTAACACAAGTGACAAGATTGAAATTAAGGGAACTGTTAACGGAGGGGAAAATGCCGGGGTTGACCGGATTGATTTAGTTCCAACTGACAATACTGCTCCGACTCCCAGCTTAACAGCTAATAATATTGATGTCACTTCGGGTGATACTGAGGCTTACACCTTTACGGTTCAATACACTGATAATTGGGGAGTTGATCTTTCCACGATTGATAGTAAGGATATTAAGGTAACAGGCCCCCATGGGTTTAGCCAAGATGCAACTCTAGTGAGTTCAAGTCTGAGTAGTAATGGTAAAGTCGCTACCGCCACCTATGAAATTGCTCCCCCTGGTGGCTATTGGAATATTCAGGAAACCGGAACTTACACCATTGAGATGCAAAGCAATCAAGTGCTTGATCTCGTTAACAATCCTGTGACAGATGGAAACCTAGGAACCTTCGATGTTTCTGTTACTAGCGGTGGTGACGACGTTAACTACAGCCAAGCGCCTAAAGGGGTCTATATTAACTTGGAAACAGAAATGGGTTCCATTCCTGATGCCAGCAAAACCCTGAAAATCATGCCTTTGGGAGACTCGATTACCGCAGGGCGATCAAATGATTATCAACTCGAAGATGACTGGGTAGGATATCGCAAGGATTTATACGAAAACTTTCAATTTTTTAATGTTCCGATTGATCTCGTTGGTAGCGAGGCAAACGGAGCATTCTCAGAGAAGCAAAATGAAGGACATCCAGGATGGAGAACCATCGATATTACAGCTGGGTTAAAGAATAATAATTGGATTCAGACTGCTGATCCTGATGTGATTCTTCTGATGATTGGGACAAACGATACTGGAGGAAGTGTCGATACGATGAAGAAGAATTTAGGGCGTTTAATTGATGCGATTACGGACACGAGCAAAAATCCTAGCTTTGATAACGGCAATTTGTTAGTCAGTACGATTGCACCCATGCATCCCAATAGTTCTTACTATAGTTCTCGAATGAGTAAAGTCATAGAGTACAACCAAAGTATTCCTGATATTGTCGCTCAACAGCCGGCTTCAGAAAAAGTCAGTTTTGTTAATATGTGGCAAGGGTCAAACGCAATTCTGGAAACAGATATTACACCTCCACCTGCTGATAATGGTTTACATCCTACCGAAGCGGGTTATCAGAAGATGGCTTACTATTGGTTTGACTCTATTCTTAATAACACCCAACAAAAGGACATTCTCGCAGATAAAACTAATGTTGAAGGGTCAGCTTATAACGATATGATTTTTGGCAATGCCTCCAGCAATCATCTCGAAGGAGGCGAAGGTGCTGATCAAATTACCGGGGGTGAAGGTGCTGATCAAATCAACGGTGGTGCAGGTGCCGATCAAATCAACGGTGGTGCAGATGCCGATCAAATCACCGGTGGTGCAGATGCTGATACCTTTATTTACAATAACCCCAATCACGGTCAAGACATCCTAACAGATTTTAATCCCAGTCAAGGTGATGTTTTTGCTATTTCCGCTTCCGGGTTTGGGGGTGGATTAGTAGCCGGAACAGCGTTAAGCACCACTGAATCCAGTACGGGTGTTTTTGCCAGTGGTACAACCTTAGATTATTTAGGAAGTATGGCTCATTTCTTCTATGACACCTCTACCGGTGTACTCAGTTTTGATCCTGATGGCAGCAACGCTCAACCTCTTACCCCCTTAGCAACGCTCACCACTAAACCGATTTTAACGGCTGATCAGTTCACGATTGTTTAATCCTAGAGGAACAAACTTTCTCTATCAAAATGAGGATAATTTGATGCAAATAGATGGGTTTTTTATTCTGAAGAAAGAGGATAATTTCTCCTAATTATCAGATAATCTTTCTTCAGAAGGATGAATCCCCTATCTTGATTTGGCTAACGTAGGAAAGATAAGATTTATCTCTTAAAAATAGAGGAATTTAATATGGCTTTCCTGCGAATTGAAGATTTTGATCCCGATTATAAAAATGCGTTTGATGGAGAAGAAATCATTGGCTTAGACGTCTATTCGGATGTCCAAGAAGAAAAAATTGGCAGTATTACCGATATTTTAGTAGATGAATCCGGTCATTTTCGATATTTTGTCGTTGATTTAGGCTTTTGGATTTTTGGAAAAACAATTTTACTCCCGGTCGGTCGTTCCCGAATTGATTATCAATCCCAACGGGTTTATACTAATGGATTAACGAAAGAACAAGCAACACATCTTCCTTCTTATCAGCACTTAGAAACGAAAGGATACGATTACGAAGAACAAGTCAGAACAACCTATCGTCTTCCTTATATGGGTGAAGTTCCCATTCGCAGTGATCAGGAATATATAATGCCCAATACGAGCGAAATTCAGTCCGCGCCTGTGTTAGATTGGAAAACTATCAATCCTGACCATTATAGTTATGATCTTGAACCGAGTTTATATCGATTAAATGAACGGGATCATCAACAATTAAAACGATATGAAGAACGATTAATCGCTCATAATTCCCTCAACAAATCCCATTCTATAATTCGTTAGTAAAGACGCGCCCTGTAGAGACGCGCCATGGCGCGTCTCTACAGAACTGATTACTGTTAAGTTAAATTTTCCTTCTGTCCCGTTTAGGAAAAACTCAATGTTCCTTGCTCTCCATCCAGATAAGCTATCCGACCAACGGGTAAAATAGCATTAGATCCTTCATGACCGAAGGGTAAATTAGACACAATTGGAATTCCTAAATCGCCTAAGCGATCGCGCAATACCTCTTCTAAGGTAAAACTATTAGGATTTCCCTTAGCTTCACAACGACTAAATCGTCCTAACGCAATTCCTTGAACCCCTTTAAATGCACCTACCATCCGCCAGTGAGTTAACATTCGATCTAAACGATAGGGTTCTTCATTAACATCTTCTAAGGCGATAATGGTATTGGTTAAATCTGGTTGATAAGCTGTTCCTAATAAATGAGTCGCAACCGTTAAATTAGCCGGAAATAATCGACCGGAAGCACAACCTTTTACCCAACTTTCCCCTCTTAACGCTTCAAAATATCCCGTTTCAACCCCTTTAAATAAACGTTGAATTGACCAATCTGGTTCACTGGCTAAGGTTGTTAAAACAGGGCCATGAATGCCCATAATGTGTGAATGATTGGAAAAGGCCCATAATAATCCTGTGATATCAGAAAACCCAATTAAAAATTTAGGAATAGTCGCAATTTCAGGAAAATCATCCCCATTCCATCCTTCTAATAATCGAGTTGATCCAAACCCCCCTCTGGCGCACAAAATACCCCGACAGGTTTCATCTGTTAAGGCTTCTAAAAGTTGTTGTCGTCGGTTTTCATCGCTTCCGGCTAAATATCCCCAGGATTGATCAAAACCTGGTGTAAATTCAATTTTATAACCGTGCGATCGCCAAATTTCAACTCCTGTTTCAAAACGTTCCCATTCTTTTAACGCTCCACTGGGCGCAATTACTCGTAATTTATCACCCGGTTTTAATCCTGGAAAATTAGTCATAATTGATGATTTTATTAATAATAAAAAGTTCTAAATAATTTACGATGAAATCACCTGAAATAACCACTGTTCAATGCGATCGCCTAAAGCGTCTAAAGAATATTCTGTTTCCGCCTGTTGACGACAGAGAAAACGGTCAATTTGATCTAGCTTTTGAATAGCCTGAACTAACTGATTAATATTATCAGGTTCTACTAACCAACCGGTTACGCCATCTCGAATAATTTCTGTTGGCCCTCCTCGGCGATAGGAAATCACGGGAACGCCACAAGCTAATGCTTCTATTGCTACATTCCCAAACGCTTCTATCCAGTGATGAGTCATGACTAAAGCTCGACATTGACGAACTTGTTCTTGAAGTTTTTCCGTTGATAAAAAGCCTAAGTATTGAATTGGAGCATCGGAATAATTTTGAACAATGGTTTGCCAGTAAGCTTCATCTTGAATTTTACCCATAATCATTAAGGGAATTCCCGTTTTCTGGGAAGCCGCAACCGCATCTTCTAAACCTTTTTCAGGAGAAATTCTACCCACCCAAGCTAATTGATTTTTCGGTTCTGCACAAAACTGATATTGAGATAAATCAATGGCATTACTTAAACAAAAATAACCTGCTTTTAACCCAAAAGTTTCGGCTTGACTATGGGTATGAAACGCAATGGAACCCGGACACTGTTGAATGGCGTTGTGAACAACTTGATCCATGACATCAGTTAACGAACCCATACTGACTAAATGGATTAATTTACCGTTAAAAAAAGGCGTTAAAAATAAAGGCAACCAATCATAAGCAAAGTTCAAAATAATATCATATTGATCAGCAACTTGTTGAGCATAATTCCACAAATTCGTTAACACGGAATTATCGGGCAAAATCACCGGATCATGACGGTTTTGGGTTTGGGCTAAAGTTTGTAATTCCCCTGGAATTCCCACTACTGAAAAAGACTCTAATTG
Source organism: Planktothrix mougeotii LEGE 06226 (assembly GCF_015207485.1). NCBI lineage: Bacteria > Bacillati > Cyanobacteriota > Cyanophyceae > Oscillatoriales > Microcoleaceae > Planktothrix > Planktothrix mougeotii. The sequence goes on along the minus strand of NZ_JADEWU010000054.1, from coordinate 26,212 downwards.
AGACGTTTCAGGAGCTACAATGGTAACTTCATGATCTCGTTGACGCAGAACCGTTGCCAGATTTAAGACTGTTAATTCTACACCTCCTCCCAATCCCGATCCCAACGGCCCAACGGGAGTCGATACTAATAATAGTTTTAAGCGTTGATTCATTGTATTTGAGATAGTTATTGTTGGATTGAATTGAGACTCAACCCAACCTATAATTCCTCAGTTAATTAACGACCTCTGGGTAACGTTAACCCTTCCGCCGCTACCCGATATTCTTCAACATCATCACTAAAATCAATGGGTAAAACGGCTACCACATTTTCATGGGGACGGGGAATAATCACCCAAGTTTCTAATGCTGCACCATAGGCTTTTTCAACCGCCGCAATTCCAGCATCCATGGCGGTTTTAACTTCGGAAACATCTCCCCGAATCATAATTGTAAATCGCGCACTTCCGGCTCGAATATAGCCCACCAACGTTACCCGACCCGCTTTTACCATGGCATCGGCGGCGGCTAAAACACCGGGAAATCCTTTGGTTTCTAAAGCTCCAACGGCTTGCTGTGACATTTAATTTCTCCTGAATTAATTAGACTTTAAAGGTGCTGCAATTGAATAGTTTTCGCAAAATTAGAAGTTAGGTTAAGTGCGGAAACGTTCACTCAGTTCTGTGTAGCCAATTGACATAACATCTACAATGTTCTCAGGGGGGTTGGGAACGACGTAGTAAGTAATTAGTGAACAGCCAAACGTCTTTTCTGCTGCTTCAACACCAGCTTGGACAGCAGGAACCACTTCCGATGTTGGGCCACGAACTGCGACGATAAACTCACCCCGTTCTGCTAAATCATAGTAAACAAGGGTGACTCGCGCAGCCTTGACCATCGCATCTGCTGCGGCTAAAACCCCTGGAAAACCCAGGGTTTGTATGACACCAACTGCCTCTGGCATTGAAGTCTCCTAGTAAGAACGGAACGCATCAAAACCATTGTACGACTGAATGGTACCGTCAAGATTAAGATAGGTTTCAGGTTTCAGGTCAGGGAGGGCTGAGGTTCACGATATAGAGTAGGAGTAAGGGATATCAATATCAATTTATCGATTATCACCCACCCAAAAACTCGGCAAAAAATCAGATTTTATATTAAAATCTAACGGAAAATTGCTTTAATTCTGAGGGAATAACTGCCCCTTTTTCTGTTATAATAGCGGTAATTAATTCAGCAGGAGTTACATCAAAAGCTGGGTTGAAAAATTCCACGCCTTCAGGACAAATTCGAGTTGAACCCACTTGATAAACTTCTGTTGCATCTCGTTCTTCAATTGGAATTTCATCTCCGGTTGCTAATTTAAAATCAACTGTTGATAACGGTGCAGCCACAAAGAAGGGAACGTTATGGGCTTTTGCCACAATGGCTAAACTATAGGTTCCGATTTTATTAGCCGCATCGCCATTCGCAGTAATTCGATCTGCTCCCACAATAACGGCATCAATTAACCCCTGTTTCATACAATGAGCCGCCATATTATCGGAAATTAAAGTAACAGGAATTCGCTCTTGTACACATTCCCAAGTTGTTAATTTTGCCCCTTGTAAACGAGGACGGGTTTCATCCGCATACACTCGATTTAACCGTCCAGAATTCCAAGCCGAACGAATCACCCCTAATGCAGTTCCATAGCCTCCTGTTGCTAACGCGCCTGCATTACAATGGGTAAGAATGGTTAGTTTTTCGGGGGTTTTAGGTAATACCGTTAATCCAGCTTCTCCAATTGCAAAGCAGGTTTGAATATCGTCTTCTCTAATCGTATTTGCTTTTTGCAATAAAGCTATTTTAATATCATTAATTGTTCCAGAGGTTTCGATTGCCGTTTTCAACATTTGATCAATCGCCCAGAATAAATTAACCGCCGTTGGACGAGTGGCGCGTAAAACTTGGGCAATCTCTTCTAATTGGGTTAAAAATACTTGATGGTCTGAAGTTTTAATCTCTTTTGCACCTAAATATAACCCATAAGCAGCGGCAATTCCAATGGCAGGTGCACCCCGAACAATCATTGTTTTAATGGCTTCTGCCATTTGTTGATAGGTTGTAACTTCTATTCGGGTATATTCATCGGGGAGACGGGTTTGGTCGATGAGTGAAGCGCGATCGCTTTCCCAAACAATGGGATCAACTTGAGTTAGATTTGAAGTCATTTTGACAGTTAAATTTAAGCGTAGAATATTGTTACCAGTTATTTAATTATAAACCTAAAATAGATATTGTCATCTAAAATCACTATGAGGCAAATCACTGATTAATTGTGTCTGTTATCACTCAAAACCCCTGATCTATTTCACGATCAGATGACGATAATATCACGGTAAACCTCAAGGATGAATGGCACAATTTTAAAAATAAGGCTAAGTCTTTGGAGTGCTTACTTATGGCTACTCAATCTTCCAACAAAGAACTGCGCCCCAACCCTTTCATGGCCTACCGTGATCCCGAAACGGGAAAATGGATTGTTGTGAAACCCGAAACCAGGGATGTTGAGGTAGCCGCAGCATAAAGGATAACACGGTTATTGAGAGTGGTTTTTTCCCCTCATGGGTAACTGGGTGATGGTGATAAAGGTTGCATCCGATAACACAACCCAACCCACAGTTAACTGTATATTCCTATTTTCCCTGTTTGTGATGAGTCTTTTGTCCTGATTGCGGATTGGGTAATCAGAAACAACTAAAACCGCAGACAGTTTTTCCCAACACGAACGAGATAACTGTGCCATTTCTCGAACTGTCTACTGCACCCGATGCACTTTAAGCTTAATTCTCTGATATCGGCTTTGTCAATAGGATCACCCAAAACTGTAGGGGTTCAAATAGTGTCACATTCCCTCAGCCAGAATCTTGTTGATCTCGGTAGAGTATAAACATCGAATCAAGTTTATCCCCATGAAATCCAACCTCAATTTTACGGATACTTTTACATCTGAGTCTACTACCCGTTGTTCTCATTCTGGTGACGTTTCTTTAACTGTTTCAGGTTTACAACACATTATAGAAAACATGAACACATTTACCGGGGATGAGTGGCTGTCATTAGCACCTGATATTGATCAAGGAGAACTCTATCGAGATTGGTTTATTTGGTATGATGCTGAAGTCACTCAAGTATGGGAAGCTTACGATCATTTAATGAATTGCTGGTTTGAAGCGGAAGATTTAGAAACCCTGAAAGCCACCATTGATTTGATTGAAAATTCCAGAACGGTTGTTCCTCTTGCTGCTTGATTTTGCTAAATTTAAGTCATAAAAATTTATGATCATTTCCAAAAGGGGCGAATTTGCCCCTATATTTTTGAGAATTTAACCCACATTCCGCAGATGGGGGCTAAATTTTTCCTCTTTTAAAAAGAGTGACAGAGTACGGGGAAGCTCAATCTACAGGTTTTCATACTAATCCTATAAACAACAGGATACTTTATAACCGGATAAGGTTTGAATAAAATGTCGTGATTCAGGAATATTATTGTATATATTTTTTATCCCTTTCAGGGTAATATAATCAAGAGCTTTTGTTCTCAACTCTTCGTCGCTAAGTGATCGAGGCTCAGGAACACCGTAAATCTTCTTTTTTAACTCTAAAGGTTCTTGATTATAGTAGTCGGCTATTTTTAATCCCTTAGCGGCTGCAATTAAAATTTCTGTGGATGGAAAAGTAATAATTGGCAAAACTAAGGGAATATTATCCTGGGGATAACCCTGTGCCAAAACTGCGCCATAAAACTTAATTGCAGCTTCTGATAAAATATGAAATAATTCAATCCCATAGTTGAAGTAATCATCAGGATTGCTTAATTTCTTTTCTGAATCAGTTGTTAAAATAATAATATCGCAATTGCAGATGTCAACTTGGTTGATCAACTCTGTAAATCCACCATTAAGCACACCAGTTACCGATTTGACTAAATCTTGGCGATTTTGGGGTACATTTTTTTCCTCTGCGTTAATATATTTTTGTATAAAGTCACAGATCTTTTGCCTTGGTAATTCTATGATATTACAGTCAATAAATTCCTTGGATGGATCTTCTTCTGTTAAAATACATTCTACAATTTTAGTAAAAATTATTAGATCAGTGATGCCATCTCCAATAATCCCAATATTGCGTTTGATAGGTGCCATTACTCAATATTCCTTGAATTCACTTTGATTAGTTTTTATTAGCCAATAGTCCCTGAGTACCACAATTCCGCTAATTGATATTGGGGAATTTCAACTAAGCGTTTTCCAGTAGCTTCATCTTCAATAATTTCTCCGTCTACAGCACCAATTCCAATCAAAGTATCCAAGGCTTGATTCAAGTTTCTTACATCACTTTGATAGGTACGTTTATTTAATCGAAAGGTATAAACTGAATCCAAATTTTTATAAAATTCTCTGAGAACAGAAGGACTATGAGACGTTAAAATAAATTGGGGACTAATATCTTTTTGATTAGGAGCAGTTGCTTGCCAAATCCATCGCATTAATTCCTGAATATTGCCAGGATTAATGCCATTTTCGATTTCTTCCATTAACATTAAAGCAGGAGGATTTTTAATAGAAAGTAATAAGGCGATCGCTGCTGCTTTTAGTAATCCATCAGAAATAACCTCTGGGGGAAACTCATCTACTAACCGATCTGTTGTTGTTCTTCCTAAATCAAATTCCCACAACAATTTATAATTTCTTTGATCATAACGAATGCCTTGAAAGTTTTTATTATCTGCAAAACGTCTCATTAACGTTAAAAATCGAGTAAAAACTCTTTCTTCTTTAGTTTTTACATAATAAATAAGCTTTTGTAAATTTTTTCCCTCATAACCCAAAAATGAAGGGATTTTTATTTCTTGATTTATCCAATTATCAAAATTTGCATTATCAAAGTTTGCATTATCATTAATAATACCTTTCAAAAAAGAAGGTTGCAAATGGTAACTAAAAGTATAAGCACAATCTCTAAAAAATAAATTCAATAATTCTTTTTCTTCATCTTTTGGATATTTTTCAATATTTAGTCTAAGCTCAATTAAATCAGTTTCTTTTTCATAACCATTGGTAAATGTTTGCAGATTTTGTGAATTATTAATACTCAACTCTATTTTTTCTCGACAACCAACCTTTCCGGCAAAATTTTCATTTTGATAAAGCTCCATCTGATACTTGAGAAAATTGTTATTTTTACTCCATTCAATTTCAATAGACATAGTATCATCATCCTTCGCTAAACGATAGCGATGAGGAAAATAATCTTTGACTTGAACCCTTCGATCCTGTTCTTTAAAAGGATTGCCCTGTCTAATTAACCCAGAAAAATGCTGTATTCCTGATAAAAAGTTAGTTTTACCCGAACTATTATTACCGATTAGTAGGGTAATTGGCTGAAGTTCAAGGGTAGTTGACTTATGAGTTCTGTAGTTTTTTAAGGTGATTTTTTTAAACATTCTTTTGTTTTAAGATAAAAAAATTGCTACAAATATAGGGAAGTGATTCGTGTAGAGACGTTTTATACAACGTCCCTACAAAACCTAACGTAAACCCAACCAAGTGAATAAATCTTGATGGGTAAAAAATTCTAATAGAATTAATAGAACAAATCCCAGCATGGCAAAACGGCCATTAATTTGTTCAGCATAGCGAGTCCAACCCATAGCAGGTTCGGGTTGGGGGTTGGGTTCGTCGGGGGTGGAAGTCGAGGGTGTTGGAGAAGTCATGGTTGTTTTTCTAACTCTTGAATTGATTCAATTAGCGATCGCACGGTTTCTGTCCCTTCAGAAGGTTCAAAGGTAAGGGGGAATTTACCCCGCATCACGACCCGTATTCCCACGGGCCCTAAGCTGAGTAACCCCTTGAGATCGCGGAAATAATTCCCTACTACCATTACAGCAAATTTGCGCTCATCGACCCAACCGCCCTGTTTTACCAGTTCCACTAATACTTTACGGTGACGAATGGGACGACTAGCACTGGCGTCTTTGCGTTCTAGGATTTCATGCTTAATTTTAGTAATCTGATCCAAGGGAGCCACTTCCATCGGACAAACGGAATTACAGTTAAAACAACGGGTACAGCCCCAAACCCCATTTGTGCCTTCGTTATAATGTTCCAGGCGTTGTTCGGTTTTAGCATCCCGCGAGTCCGCCACCATCCGTTGCGCTTTGGCTAAGGCGTGGGGGCCAACAAAATTGGGGTTGACTTCGACGGCGTTACAGTCGGAATAACAAGCGCCACAGAGGATACAGTTGCCCATTTGGTCAAGTTTAGCCCGTTCTTCTGGGGTTTGGAGAAATTCTCGTTCAGGAATAGCCCGTCCGGCGGTACTGATGTAGGGTTCAACGGCTTCTAGGTTGTCCCAAAAGCGGTTCATCTCCACCACTAAGTCTTTAATAACAGGTAAATTCCCCATGGGGGCTATCGTCATTTCTGGAATATCATTGACCTGGGATGGCTCAGAATTCGCCTCCGCAATTTTTTGTAAACGGGCGACTTCACTGCCAATATTTTCTTTACAAGCTAAGGCAGAACGGCCATTAATTCGCATCGAACAACTACCACAAATCGTATTGCGACAGTTTTTTCTAAAGGCTAAGGTTCCATCCTGTTCCCATTTTATGCGGTTAAGACAGTCCAGAATGGTATTTCCCGGTTCAACATCGAGGAGATAACTTTGGACTTGGGGAAAAGAATTAGGACTTTGCCTAACAATATTAAACTTAATTTCCATGTTGTTACACTGATGCAGGTTTATCGAGTATTGATCACACTCGTAGTGAGGGACACAAAGGACTCTCTAAGCCCTAAAGGGCTTACTACTTATTCTACTTCTGACCATAACCGTTCTAATTGATAGCGCCAAGCGGTTAGGGTTCGTTCTCGATCTTCTGCACTATTGGTTAAATCTCCCATCACCCCTTCTGCATAAAACCGTTCTAAATTTTGTAAGGTGGTTTCCATTGATTGTCCTTGCTGTTTCGCCACTAAAATAATTTCTTGAATTCGATTTTCAATCAGTCGATTATAATAATCTGAAAATCCGGCTTCTTGAAGAGAAATTAAATTAGAAACCCCTCGGTTAAAATCAGTTTCTGTTAAGGTTTCTCGGTTATGTTGAAACACAGCCCAAACCACATTTTGATGAATTCCATAGCGAGTTTCTTGAGTTTGATCAAAATTAGCTTCTAAGAGTTGTTCTAAAATCAGTTGAACTTCTTGAACTGGAGCAATGGGCAGTAACATCCTCAACCAACTTTGATTTTCTGATAATAAAACTAACAAACGAAATTGCTCGGTTTCAACTTGCCATAAACTCGCTTCAATTTGACTTACGGCTGTTCCAAATCTAGCGGTTAAAATTTGAGTAATATCTGTAATTTCCATAACATTTCCTACAAAAAGAACGTTAACACAGTAGAAGTTGAGTTTAGGGAAGCCATTGGGGATGGAACCCTAAAAAGGGTAATTCTTCCGGTTTAACTTGAGGTTTAGAACCATCGGTGGGTGTATCAATGACGAGAGGTAAAATCCAAATTCGACTGGTTTTAATAGTATCTCCTCCTTGGGTTTTTGTGGATTGTTCTAAATCATCGGGTTCCCCAGTTTTGGTAACGGTCTGATCAAACAGTAAGGCTAATCCATCAGGGGATAAACTGATGTTAATTTCTTGTTGATTGGGTAAAATCACAAAGGGAACAACTTGTTTAGTTTTGATATCGATCGCCACAATATAAGGCTGTTCTTGATAGGTTTCGGGATTATCCAAAACTTCAGTAATTAAACAGTATAAAACACTATTACTGGGATCAAATTCAGCACTGATAATATTGCCAAAGGGGGGAGTGCGATACAATTCTTGTTCTTGTCCTTGGTTATTCACCACAAATAGCGATCGCGTTCCATCGGGATTAAATTTAACCATTGCGGCGGCACTTCCATCCCGTGCAAAGCCTAAAACTTGACCGAATTTGGGTAAAAATTCTAAGGGTTTAGCATCGGGTTTTAAAGGTAAAATTGTTGTTAAATCTGGCCCTTGAGCAATCACAACGGATTGACTATCGGGTGCAATTAAAAAGTCTCCACCCTGAGCATTTAAAGGTTTAGGAGATTTACCCTTTTCAATAAACCAAGGACTCGCATCATTAGGATTAGTTTTACTCACCCGTTGGATCACAATGATATTACCATCGGGAGATAAATCAAATTTTAAATTCCGATAATATTTGTTATCTAAAAGTTTTTCAATTTCCCCTGGAGGTTGGACGGGTTTAGAATTATCTTCGGGAGATTGAGGATTAATTCCCGTTGTCACCGTATATAATTCCGGTTCAATTAATCCTTGTTTTTGTCCGGTTTTAGTAATGGCTGAAAACAGAATTCTATCACCTTTGGGATAGGGTTCAAAATCTAAAACCACTAAATCTTCAGGCGTTAATGGAATGGGTTTAGGTTCTTTATTACTAAGATTAACTAAGATTAATCGTCCTTCTTCCTTTCCCTGAACTCCAATATAAACAAATGCCCGATCTCGACTACGAAAAAATCCTGTAAACGGTGCAATTAATGTTCCTTGGTTCTCTCCATATAAATGATCTCTAGCCCCTTTTAACTGCACGCTAAAGGGTGTTCCATAGGGAACGGGTTCGGATAAGGTATAAGCCATGCGTCGTCCTGCCCAACTCATTTTACCTGCAAGAGGCGGATCAATTTGCAAATTCTTCTCAACACTTTCTCGATTCATCGGTCGATTAAAAACCATTATAAAACCCATATCTTCGGCCCCAATTTGTTTATTTTGCCAAGTAAATTCTTTAACTTTCGGGGTGGTGCGATCGCCTGTTAATAAAACAATGCCGATCAAAATAGTTAAAACGATTATTAAGATTAATGCCACTTGATCTAACGGCTGAACCCATTTTAAATTCTTGAACTTGGTTGTAAAACTATTCATGTATCAGTGATCAGTTATCAGTGATCAGTTATCAGTTATCAGTTTTTAATGATCAGTTGTCAGTTATCGATTATTAGTTATCATATTATAGTATATAGTTTATCAACTATTCCTCTTCACTGATAACTGTTAACTGATAACTGACAACTGATTTAGTAGTCGTAGGGATTTTTGGGGGGAAGAATGGCTTTAATGTTTTGAGCTTTAAGGGTTAATTTGCGTTGATTATTGAAGGTTTCTGTATACATTTCTCCTTCTATTTCTAACCAAGTATCTTGAGCATATAATTGTCGAGATTTGCCTTCAGGAAGTAAAACCGGAAGTCCGACGGGGTAAGCATCCGCCGCACAACAGGTTAAAATAAATCGTCCTAACCAAATATAATTTTGAGGTAAATCAGGAGGATAAATAACAAACCCAGTAACTTTGGCTTTTTGACCTTTATAAGCATCGGGTTCAGGATTAACATTCAGTAATCTCACCCATTCAATTAAAGAACGATTTTCCGGTTTAATCGCAGTTCTAAATTCCTGGGGTTGAGCACGAGTCACGGGTAAAGATTCCGTTAAACCCCGTTGTAATGCAGTTTGAGCCCCGAACATTTGGGGAGTGATGAATAATCCCAAACAAGCCGTAAAGATTAATAATACACTACTCCAGCCTTTAGGAAATAAGGTGATATGTTGTACCGTTGGGGATGAAGTTTCTTGAATCATTTGTTTAGCTTTTAATCCCCCTAACACGAACAACGTCACACCCGCAGCAATGGTTAATCCAAAATAATTGGGATGAATGAGAATATAGAGTTTTCCAGTCAGCCAATATTTTAATAATACCAGTGCCCAGAGGAATAGGGCGACAACATCTAACCAAGGGTTGTCTAATTTCGAGGAAAATTGCTGATAGAAATGGGTGATTTTTTGTGTCAGATGGGTCATGGTGTGGAGAACTCCCAAGCTCAATTAACTAAAATTTAAGTTAACCGCTAGGGTCAATAAGAAGGTTAACTGAAAAGCCAGAATAACGAGATAAAAAACCGCTCTGGCTTTAAAAACCGATAACATTAAACCGACGGTTTTAATATCAATCATCGGCCCAAATACTAAAAAAGCTAACAGTGCGCCACTGGTAAATGCAGAGGAAAAAGACAGGGCAAAAAATGAATCAACCGTTGAACAAATCGATACAACTCCCGCCAATAATAACATCGCTAAAATTGACGTCACCGGACTTTGACCTAAATTGAGAATCAATTCACGGGGAACTGCCACTTGAATGAGTGCAGCAATAAAACTTCCTAAGACTAATACTCCTCCTAATTCTCGAAATTCCTGCACCATATTTTCTAACATTGAACCCCAACGTTCTTTTGTGGGAGTAAAAAATATTGTTTTCCAAGGAGGAAGGACAGGTTTAACAGTGACAGGTGCTTTTTTTACGGGTTTTTTCAGGAGTTTTTGAGTTTTCCAAGCCGGAAGGGACTCTAGGCGCAGACGTTCTTCGGACTCCCCTAAAAAATAGGTTCCTGACTGAAGCAAGGAAGCACCTTTAACCTCAGAGTCAGAGGGTTGAGGAAGGTCAACGATGGGTAACGCACGGGCGATGGCGGGTTGAACAATGGGCCTTAAGTCCTTCTGAACACTAAAAACCCAGCCTAAAATGGTGGCGATGGTTAGGGAAAATAAAACCCGTAAAATGACGATTTCTGGTTGATCTCGAAACGCTGTCCAGGTTGACCAGATGACAATGGGGTTAATAGTGGGGGCGGCGAATAAAAAACCAATGGCCACCGATGAAGGAACCCCTTGCAATAGTAACCGACGGGCGACGGGAACGTTCCCACATTCGCACACAGGAAACAGAAACCCGACTAAACTTCCCACAAATGCCCCTAGAAGGGGATGAGGGGGAATATAGGATAAAAGTTTCTGTTCATCGACAAACCACAACAGCAAACTGGAAAATAACACCCCCAAGAGTAAAAAGGGGATCGCTTCAACCAGTAAGCTGAGGAATAGCGTAAAACCGCTATTAAATTGATGGATGAATGTTGCTTGCATCCGTTACCTATTCGGGGAATAACACACTGTTGTGATCCAGGGGATCATGTAAACAAGGGGAATTGAGCTATTTTACCCCGACAGTGCCTTATCCAACTTAACAGATCCGATGGCGGGATTGTTCAATGTGGGATTTTGGCTGTCTATTGTTGAATTATATGAAATCCTGAAATCGGTGCTATAGATGCTCTATAAACCATGTGTAGAGACGTTGCATACAACGTCTCTACACAATACGGATATGTAGCAAACATTTCAAGATTTACTATTAGAGGGTGATTAATATGACCCATGAACTTAAACAAGAAGCGTTAGAACTTCTCAAAACTGCTCTTAATAATAAAACTGCTGAATTTAGAGAGGGACAATGGGAAGCCATTCAAACTTTAATTGAAAACCGTTCCCGTCTTCTTGTTGTTCAACGCACAGGTTGGGGTAAAAGTTTAGTTTATTTTCTCCCCACTCGCTTATTAAGAAATAGAGGAAACGGCCCAACTTTGATTATTTCACCGTTACTGGCTTTAATGCGAAACCAAATTTCAGCAGCAGAAAGAATTAAGCTTAAAGCAGCAACAATTAACTCCACAAATACAGAAGATTGGGAACAAGTTAAAAATCAGTTACTCGCCGATGAAATTGATCTTTTATTAATTTCACCCGAACGACTTGCTAACGAAGAATTTCGGGAAACAATACTCTTACCAATGTCTGAAAAAATCGGCTTATTTGTTGTTGATGAAGCCCATTGTATTTCTGATTGGGGGCATGACTTTCGCCCAGATTATCGTCGCATTGTTAGAATTTTACAAGCTTTACCTGCCAATATTCCTGCTATAGCAACAACGGCTACAGCAAACAATCGAGTCGTTAAGGATATTATAACTCAATTAGGAACAAATTTGCAAGTTTCCAGAGGAACTTTAACTCGCCAAAGTTTACAACTGCAAAATATTTATATTGCCAGTCCAGCCGCTAGAATGGCATGGTTAGCCCAACATCTGCCGAACTTACCCGGAAGCGGAATTATCTACACATTAACCGTTAAGGATAGTGAAAGAGTTGCGGACTGGTTAAACAGACAAGGAATTGCTGCGAAAGCTTATAATAGTCAGCTAAAAAACGAAGATCGATTAATTTTAGAAGACCAACTACTCAATAATGAAATTAAAGCGTTAGTCGCTACAACCGCTTTAGGTATGGGTTTTGATAAACCGGATTTAGGATTTGTGATTCATTATCAACGTCCGGGTTCTGTTGTGCATTATTATCAGCAAGTCGGACGAGCCGGACGAGCCGTAGAAGAGGCGTATGGAATTCTTTTAAATGGGGATGAAGACGAGGACATTACGAACTATTTTATTAGAACGGCTTTTCCCCCCCAAGCTCATACTCAGGAAGTTTTAAATGCTCTTAATCAAGCGGATAATGGCTTGTCTGTTGTTCAACTTGAGCAAAAATTGAATCTTTCTAGGGGACAAATTGAGAAAGTGTTAAAATTACTCTCTTTGGAATTTCCCTCACCTGTAACTAAGATAGAATCTAAATGGAATGCTACCGCTACAGCAGTTAATTATCAACTGAATACAGAGAAAATTGAACAGTTGACCCAAATTCGTTTTAATGAACAATCTCAAATGCGAGAATACATGAAAAGTCAACAGTGTTTAATGGCTTTTCTCGCCCAAGCTTTAGATGATTCTAATCCAACTCCCTGCGGTAAATGTGCAGTGTGTTTAGGTAAACCTTTAATTCCAGAAACTTATTCACTAGAATTAGTTAATCAAGCCATTCAATATTTACGTCGCAGCGACCAAATTATTGAACCTCGCAAACAATGGGCATTACAAGCTTTATTAACATACAACTTTTCTGGTAATATTAAAAATAATTTAAAAGCTGAACCAGGAAAGGCATTATCTCTTTGGGGCGATGCAGGTTGGGGAGAATTAGTTAAAAAAGGGAAATACCAAGATAATTATTTTGATGATAACTTAGTGCAAGGTGCTTTTGAGATGATTCAACGATGGCAACCTCAACCTTTTCCCAGTTGGGTCACTTGTGTTCCTTCTTTAAATCGTCCAGAACTTGTACCTAATTTCGCTCAAAGATTGGCTAATCAATTAAATTTACCTTTTATTCCAGTGGTGCGGAAAATTAAACCCAATCAACAACAAAAAGAGATGAGTAACAGTTACCAACAAGCGCATAATTTAGATGGAGTGTTTGAAGTAGATACTGAGAAGGTAATGAATGGCGCTGTTTTCTTAATAGATGATATGGTCGATTCTCGCTGGACATTGACGGTCATTGCAGCCCTATTAAAACAGGCGGGTAGCGGTGCTGTTTTTCCCCTTGCTTTAGCGTTAAATTCTTTGGAAAAAGCTGATTAAAAAAGTTATAATAAAATTATGAATCATCCTATCTTATCACCCGATACTCAAGGGATTTTGTTGTTATGTGCCAGCTTTGGACAAAATCGACTTTCTCAACCCCAACCTCTGACCTTGACTGAGTATAATCTCTTAGTAGGTTGGCTTCAGGACAATCAAATGCGACCTGGGGATTTATTAAGTTCAAATATTAACAATAAATTACAAAATCTTGCAATTGAAAAATTGGATATTCAGCGCATCCAAGCTTTACTAGAACGAGGTGTAATGCTGAGTTTAGCGGTGGAAAAATGGACAACTCAAGGGCTCTGGATAATGGGACGAGGTGACAGTCAATATCCTAAACGTTTGAAGCAGAGATTAAAACAAAAAGCTCCTGCAATTATTTATGGCATTGGTAATATAGAATTACTTTCTAGTGGAGGGTTAGCGATTGTTGGTTCTCGTGATGTTACTGAACAGGAAATTGACTATACTCAGACCATCGCAAAAACTTGCGCTGAAGAGGGAATACAGGTCATTTCCGGTGGGGCGCGTGGGGTCGATCAAATTTCAATGTTAGGGATATTAGAAGCGGGTGGAACGGCTGTTGGGGTGTTAGCTGATAGTTTAATTAAAACCTCTGTCAATGGTAAATATCGTAATAGTATTGCTGAAGGTAGATTGACTTTAATTTCTCCTTATGATCCCAATGCGGGTTTTAATACGGGTAATGCAATGGGTCGAAATAAATATATTTATGCTTTAGCAGATTATGGTTTAGTGGTTAGTTCGGGTTATCAAACAGGGGGAACTTGGGCGGGCGCAAAAGAAGCACTCTCAAAAATTAAAGATGTACCTGTTTTTGTGCGGATGCAAGATACTGTACCCGAAGGAAATCAACAATTAATTAAACAAGGAGCTAAACCTTTTCCTATCATACCTGCATCTTCGTTAAAAGGACTATTGAGAACGGTATTAGAGGCTGTTAATTCAGAAGTTGAAGCAATAGAAGTTGAACCTAATCAAGAACTTGAGGAAAAAACACAAGGATCTGAGCATCAAGTTACAGAAACTATTCCGAAAGTTTTTCCCATGAGTCCAAAGGATATTTATGAAGCAGTTTTACCCTTCATCCTGGCTCATTTACATCAACCTTTAGATACAAAATCCATTGCTGAACGTTTGGAAGTCCGACAAGCGCAAATGCAAGATTGGTTAAATAGAGCCGTGGCTGAAGGGAAAGTTAAAAAAACCAAGAAACCCGTTGCTTATGTTATTAATCAACAACTCACTCAATTGTCTCTACTTCCTGAAATGGAATAATTCAGACAATTATTAACCGCCTAAATACCGACGAATATAACTTTCTAAACTTTCCATTTTAATCGAAAAAAGTTGCTCTAAGTTTTGAATTTCCTCCGTTGTACAGAAAAATTCATTGCTTAATAAAACTCGTAATGTTCCTAATTTTTGATATAAATCAGCATTAATTAATCCTAAACTTCCCCGAAGTCCATCAAATAAAAATAAAGGCGGATTAATTACAATTGGTTCTCGATTAAAAACGCGGCTAAAAATTTGATAAATATCTTCTCTGGCGATAATTTCTGGCCCCCCTACGGGAAAAATTTTCTGGTTTGCGGCTTCGATAAAGACTGAATCAATGGCAATTCGAGCCACATCATCGGTACTAACAACAGAAGTCCGATTTTTAGCATCCCCAATTAATAAATAAATCCCCGTTTGTTTAAAGCGTTCGGCTAAGGGTAATAAACTAGACGCTAAAGCCGAAGGTCTTAAAATGGTATAATTTAACCCACTAGATTCTAAATATTTCTCAACTTCTCGTTTAGCTTTAAAAATGGGCGAATCTTCATAACCTCGGTCAGTTCCCAACACAGAAATAAACACAAAATGTTGAACATTATTGGCTTTTGCTGCATCAATTAAATCAATATTAGACCGATAATCAACCCCTAATGGATCATTGGGGTTACTATGGGTACTAATAATATATTGGATACCTTGACAGGCTTTTTCAATATCTCGCTTTTCCGTTAAATCTCCAATAAAAATTTGAGCCCCTCGGTGTTCCAATCGAGCATATCGAGAGGTTAAACGCGCAAAAGCCCGCACCAGAATTTCCTGATCACATAATTGTTGAACAATCGAACGACCTAAATCTCCAGTTGCACCTGTGACTAAGAACATCGTTAATTTTCCTCAAACTTAAGATACAATAAATTAATCTAACAAAAAAAGCTAGGAAAGTTCATAAAAATCATAAATGACCACTCCGGTTTTCCGATCATTGTCAATCCCAACATAGCCACTTTTTAACATTTGATTCAGGATGTTCTCAACCTGTTCAAAACTTGCACCCGTCGCCATCACTCCCTGAGTAACTGACAGTTTACCCCCGCGACTGGCGGCGGCTTTTAATAATTGAACTTGTAAAGATTGTGAGTTGCTTCTGGAAACCGTTCGTGTAACTTGATTCTGATGGGAATAAAGGAGAATACCTTGAGACGACATTCCTAATTTTGCCCGAAGTTTATCATTGTGTTCCTCTACCATACCCGGAATCAGAAATAAATCTAAAAATTGCCCAAATCCAAATAAACCAAAGGTACACAACCATAATAAACCTGTCCCGATTTTACCATTATAAAAACGGTGTAATCCGTGAAAAGGGCTAATCAAACAAGCCGCCCACAACAAATAGCTCATCCCAACTTTATTCATGGACTTGGTTCCCGAAACTATTTCGCCCAATATTAGTCATCTGGGGTTGGAAATCCCCAAGAGGCTACCTTACTATTTTAGGATGACATATTTTTTGATATTCGGGGTTTGGCAGAAGAGGAGAAGACAGGAAATCGGTTTTTTTAAGGATTTTTGTGACAATGCTTCCTCTAAATCCTATGACTGAAAAAAAAGCTAATTTGGGGTTATGATTTCTGCAATTTCAGGAAAAGGGATTTTGAGTAGAAGTGATTTTTTGATCATGCTCCCAGATTAACCCAAACCCAACTCAATACCCTATTGCCCATTGCCCATTGCCTATTTCCTGTCTCAACTCGGTAATTGATTTTGCACCAGCACTTAAATTTTTGTTGCAATTCTTAACGCAAATCCTGTCCCCTTTGGGTGTAGACGTTGGTAGACTATATTGCATGGCAATTTTAAGCTGATTCATAAATAAGCATAGCCTTAAGCGGGGTGACGGGCTGAATGTCCCGTGAACTCCTGACTTTAGAACACACTGTGATAAGAATAGAGATCCAACAGACATGGTAGATTCCCTGAAAAGACCCGCTTTTGACGAAATCAGACCTGGGGTGAAAGTCCCAGCCAAAGAAACCATCCTCACTCCCCGTTTCTACACAACGGATTTTGAGGAAATGGAGAAAATGGACATCTCCGTCAATGAAGAGGAACTCTTAGCCATTCTGGAAGAGTTTCGGGTAGACTACAATCGTAATCACTTTGTCCGGGATAAAGAATTTGAACAATCCTGGGATCATATTGATGGCGAAACTCGTCGTTTATTCATTGAATTTTTAGAGCGTTCCTGCACGGCTGAATTTTCAGGTTTCTTGCTCTATAAAGAACTCAGCCGTCGTCTCAAGGATAAAAGCCCTGTTTTAGCGGAGTGTTTTCAATTGATGTCTCGGGATGAAGCTCGTCATGCGGGTTTTCTGAATAAAGCGATGTCGGATTTTAATCTTTCCTTAGATTTAGGATTTCTGACCAAAAGCCGTCAGTACACTTTCTTTAAACCTAAATTCATCTTTTACGCCACCTATTTATCAGAAAAAATTGGTTATTGGCGCTATATCACGATTTATCGGCATTTAGAAGCCCATCCCGAAAACCGCATTTATCCGATTTTCCGCTTCTTTGAAAATTGGTGTCAGGATGAGAATCGTCACGGCGATTTCTTCGATGCGGTGATGCAATCTCAACCCCAAATGCTGAATGATTGGAAAGCGAAACTTTGGTGTCGTTTCTTCCTGTTGTCAGTATTTGCCACCATGTATTTAAACGATTTACAACGGGCGGATTTTTATGCGGCCATTGGTTTAAATGCACGGGATTATGATATTCATGTCATTGAAAAAACCAACGAAAATGCAGGTCGCGTTTTCCCGGTGATGTTGGATGTGAATAATCCTGAATTCTATAACCGATTGGATGTCTGCCTCAAGAACAACGAACAGTTAACGGCGATTGTTAATTCTGATAGCCCTAAATTTGTTCAGTTCTTCCAAAAACTGCCCTACTATCTGTCTAACGGATGGCAGTTGCTCAAACTGTACTTAATGAAACCGATTGATGTTACCGCCTCTCAAGGTGCTGTTTATTAATCAATCCTGGATTTACATCTAAAATTAAACCCAAAGAGGTTCTGTGTTTTACAGGGCCTCTTTTTTGGGGATATCATTTTGACTAAACTCGTTTATACTAAATTCACAATATCTTTTCTGCTTCCCCTTGTTTTCCGCCATCTCTGATTAATCTATGTTAGAAATGCTTAGGAATCAACTAACGCATTTACGGATTGTTCAACGTCTTTTTAACTATTTAAAATCTGTGAATGTAGTTCCTGAATATAATAACACACTCAACCATTTATCTTATGAACTGTGGCGGCATCATTTTTTGTCGGTGCGATTAAATCTGGCATTTTATATTGGGATTTGTATTTATTTTAGTGCTATTTTAATTAATTTATTGCAATTTATTCTTTGGAAGCAAAAATTTTTAGATCAAACCTTATATTTACAAATCTGTGCATCTTTGGGACTACTAATTTGTTTAAAATTATTAAAAACACATTGGGGAAATCAACATTTAGGTTATTTATTTTTAGGATTATCAATTTCCCTTGAATTAACGAAACAAATTATTCAAACGGTCAATGGAAATGTTAGCCCGAATTTATTTGGTTGGGTGTTAACCTTTGTGAGTCAAGCAACATTAATTCCTGTGCGATTAATCTTGCATTTAACCTCCCAATTGATTATCTTAGGCTATTATTTTGGAATCAATAAATTACTCGGTCATAAAATTATTCCTGATAGCTATGATTCCTTAATGTTATTATTATTTTTATTTTGGACTTGTTTAATTTGTAATCTGTCCGTTTACCTGTATGAAAACTTACAACGAACTTGGTTTAATTCGCGACAAAAATTAGAACAAGCTTATGAGCAACTAACCCTAACAGAAGCCAAATATCGCAGCATTTTTGAAAATTCCCTAGAAGGGTTATTCCAATCCACTCCTGACGGACATTTTATTAGTGCTAATCCCGCACTCGCCAGAATTTATGGCTATTCATCCCCGGAAGATTTAATCCAAAATCTTTCCCATATCCCCGATCAAATTTATGTTAATCCGCAACGACGAGAAGAATTTGTCCGTCTAATTAATGAACAAGGAACAGTTTTAGGGTTTGAATCTGAAGTTTACCGTTCTGATGGGAGTATTATTTGGATTTCTGAAAATGCTAGAGTTATTCGAGATTCACTGGGAAAAATTATTGCTTATGAGGGAGACGTAAAAGATATTACTCAGCGCAAATATTCTGAAGCGGAAATCCACAAAGCGTTACACCAAGAAAAAGAATTAAATCAACTTAAATCTCGATTTGTCTCCATGATTTCCCATGAATTTCGTACCCCCTTAACAACAATTTTAGCATCCGCCGAAGCTTTAGAACATTATAGCCATAAATGGGATGAAGAGAAGAATTTAACTTATTTACGACGAATTCAAACAACGGTTCACCATCTGACAGAACTCTTAAATGAGGTCTTATTAATTGGTCAAGGAGAAGCCCACAAAATCCCCTTTCATCCCAGTTTAATTAACTTAGAATATTTTTGTTTTACTTTAATTCAAGAGATGCAAGTTGGCTTAGATGATCAAAAACATTTACATTTTATTCCTCCTAAATCTGACTTGCTCTCTTCCTCAACTTTACCCATTCTAGTGTATTTAGATGAAAAACTCTTACGACACATTTTATATAACTTAATTACCAATGCGATTAAATACTCTCCCCAAGGGGGAAACATCGAATTAAAATTAAATTATAATCTTAATCAAGCTATTTTAACACTAAAAGATCAAGGGATTGGGATTCCGATAGAAGACCAACAGCATTTATTTGAACCCTTTCATCGGGCAAAAAATGTCGGGGTAATTCCCGGTACAGGCTTAGGGTTAACTATCGTTAAAAAATCCGTTGAAATTCAGGCAGGTATGATTTATATTGAAAGTCAAATCAATTTGGGAACAACAGTAACTCTCATTTTTCCCTTATCAAATCAAGAGCATAACCCATGAAAAAAGTATTAGTCATAGAAGATGATCTCAACGTTCGTTCTATTATTTTAGATATCTTGGAAGCTGAAGAATTTTTAGGAATTGGTGCAGAGAATGGAGAAAGGGGGATAAAATTAGCCAGAGAAATTTTACCAGATTTAATTATTTGTGATGTCATGATGCCGGGATTAGATGGACATCAAGTTTTAGAAGAATTAAGACAGTCTAAATCTACAGCAACCATTCCTTTTATTTTTTTAACGGCTAAATCAACAACGGCTGATTTTCGCTATGGGATGAATTTAGGGGCTGATGATTATCTTAGTAAACCTTTTACACACCAAGATTTATTAGAAGCTATCCATAGCCGGATTCAAAAATACCAAGTTTTTGAACAAAAAGTACAAGAACAATTGGATGAGTTATGTAATAAGATTACCCTGTCTCTTCCCCATGAGTTAAGAACTCCCTTGAATGGAATTATCGGAACTACACAACTGTTAATCGCAGATTTTGAGGAAATGGCACCGGATGAAATTCAAGAGATGTTAGAAAATATTAGTCTGTCTGCGACTCGTTTATATCGACTGACCTGTAATTTTCTCCTCTATGCTGATTTAGAATTATTAGAACGAGATCCGCAAAGATCTCAATATTTTCCTAAAGGGTTTATTTCAAATCCTGAACGTTTAATTAGAAGCATTATTGAAAGTAAAATTCAAGGAATTAAAGGAAATTCCCTAAATTTAGGTTTAGAAATCGAGAAATGTGACGTTAATATTCCTGAAGAAATTTTTAATAAAATAACAGAAGAATTAATTGACAATATGATTAAATTTTCTGCTAATAATACTCAGATTGTTGTTAAAGGATATCAAATTTTTAATTATTATTATCTGGAATTTATTAATATAGGACGGGGAATGACCGCCGAACAAATTGCTAAAGTTGGAGCTTATCAGCAATTTGAACGTCGGATTTATGAACAACAAGGATCTGGATTAGGATTGATTCTCGTAAAACGTTTAGTTCAGTTTTATCAAGGCAAACTAGAAATTGAAAGCACCCTCGGAAAAACAACAATTGTGCGAGTTATTTTATCAACGGTTTCCAGTTAATTTGATCCGTTTTATCCGTGAACAATTCTAATAAACCAACTGTACCCACAAAAAATGTATAAATTCCATATTGAAGGGGATGTTTATTTTTTGAACGGGCATAATAACTGACAATTAAGGCTTCAGCCCCATGAATGGTAATCGCTAAACGTTCAATAATAACAATCCAATTTAACCAATTGAGACTGACGGTTTCAATGAATCCGGTTATAAGATTCCAGACCTCTAAACCTAATGCACTGGTGATTAAAAGAGTTGATATCAGTTTAATAAATCGGAAAATGGGCATCACTTTTTGCTCAAATTAATAATTTTCCTCGTCGTTCTCTGATCATCTTATATTGCTACATTACTCATCCCATTCCTGAACGTTAAAACACTGATCTAAAATTTCACCGAGTTGTTGAGCTTCCTGGGGATGGTTAACAGGGGTAACGTATTGTAGGGAGGGTTGAACGTTTCTGCCCACAGAAATACCACAGTCGCCAGATTATAGCAACTGTGGCTAGATCAGTTATCAGTTATCAGTTATCTCTAATTGTAGCAGCAATCGCAAAATTTTTCTATACTGTTTTAATCAATATTCTGAATCGACGGCAGAAGCCTGCTAGGAGTCTGTTGTGGCTGATGGCAGACTTTTCTTATACAATAGCAAGGGCATAACCTGATCACAACGTTGATTGAATGGCAATTTCGTCTAATCTCGAACAAGAAATTGAGCAACAACCCCAGGTTTTACAAAGGCTGTTAACCTCGGAACGTCCAATTATCCAACAGCTAGTTACAGAATTACATCGCCGCCAGATTTCTCAAGTTGTGATTGCGGCACGAGGAAGTAGTGATAATGCAGCCCGATATGCTCAATATGTGTTCGGTTCCCTGAATGGATTTTTAGTGAGTTTAGCGACACCGAGTTTATATAGTATTTATCAGCAAACGCCACAATTAAAAAATACATTAGTATTAGGAATTAGCCAAAGTGGTCAAAGTCCTGATTTAGTAGCCGTATTAGCAGAAGCCCGTCTTCAAAAGGTTTTAACCGCCGCAATTACTAATTTTTCCGACTCCCCCTTAGCCCAACAAGCAGATTATGTGATTAACTTAAATGCAGGAGTAGAAAAATCTATTGCAGCGACTAAAACCTATACCACTGAATTATTAGCGATCGCTCTTTTAAGTGCAGAACTCTCTCAACAATCAACAATCTTAAAAACCGTTCAAACTGTTCCTGAATTAGTCCAAACAACCTTAACCTTAAATCCAGAAATTAATCGTTTAGTAGAACGCTATCGCTATATGAAACATTGCGTTGTCATTGGTCGAGGCTATAACTATGCAACGGCTTTTGAACTGGCTTTAAAACTTAAGGAATTAACCTATACTCTCGTGGAACCCTATAGCAGTGCTGACTTTTTGCATGGGCCTTTAGCCATTGTGGAACCTGGATTTCCTGTTTTTGTCATTGCACCATCGGGGAAAGTTTTACCCGAACTCCAAGCCTTAATGCAAACTTTAAAACAACGGGAAGCCGAGTTAATTGTTATTAGCAATGATCAAGAAACCTTAAAATTTGCTCAAACTTCGTTAATTTTACCGCCTGATATTCCTGAATGGATTTCTCCTCTGGTTGCGATTATTCCCGGTCAATTATTTGCCTTAAATTTAGCATTAACCCGCAATTATAATGTTGATCACCCTCGCGGACTGCAAAAAGTAACGGAAACCCGCTAGGACAACCAGGAGAAAATTCCCCCCTTTGAATCGTAAATCCCGTACCTAAGTCTGAATGAACCAAAATTAAAAAAACGTTACATTATAGATAAAAGAACTGAAAAACTCCCACAATCAAGGAAGTAAGGGAATCCGTAAACAGATTATCTGTTTCCTTCTGAAAGGGGATTTTCCAGTTTCCAGTCCTCAGAAAATGAGATGTGATTTATGTTCAAAAAACTTTTAAAACCTTTAGCTGTTTTCAGTTTGGTTGCTGTTTTATTTTTTAGTCAAGCCGATGGAGCCTTAGCAGCCCGAAGTGGGGGACGCATTGGTGGAGGTTCCTTTAGAGCTCCGAGTCGTAGCTATAATCCTGGCCCTAGCCGTACTCCAGGGGGATATTATGGTGGGGGCGGGTTTGGATTTCCGTTTATTATTCCCTTCTTTGGGTTTGGCGGAGGCGGGTTATTTTCCCTACTGATTTTTATGGCCATTGCGGGGTTCATCTTCAGAAGTTTCCGGTCAACAATGGAACAAGATGAACTGGGATACAGCAGCAACCCAACGGTTTCCGTCGCCCGTTTACAAGTGGGGTTACTGGCTCAAGCGAGAACGTTACAAGCCGATTTAGACCGCATCGCCCAAACCGCCGATACAGGTTCCGCAGCCGGTCGCGCCCAAGTCTTACAGGAAACCACTTTAGCGTTGTTACGCCATCCCGAATATTGGGCCTATGGTTCTTCCCAGTCCGAACAAGCGGGAATGAATTCCGCCGAAGCTAAATTTAATCAATGGGCCTTAGCAGAACGTAGTAAATTTACGGAAGAAACGCTGTCTAATGTTAACAATCAGTTAATCGGTGGGGTAGCTCCGAGTCTGACTGGAAATAACGCGAATTTAGTTAATCAGACTGGCGATTTAACCCCAACGGAAAACGAATATATTGTGGTAACGTTAGTTGTCGGAACATTAGGACAAATTCAACTTCCTAAAGTTAATAGTCCTGACACCTTACGTCAAGCCTTAAGTCGGTTAGGTTCCGTTGGAAGTGAGCAATTATTAGCTGTAGAAATTCTCTGGACACCTCAAGCTAGTGGGGATACTCTCAGCACCGATGATATGTTGGCTTACTATCCCAATTTAACCTTAGTTTAATCTTAGTTAGTTTAATCTTAGGGTGGGCTATGCCCACCTTATTATTTTTTAAAATTATATGAAATCCCATTAGCCCCCCTGTAGAGACGCGCCATGGCGCGTCTCTACAGGGGGGATTTGTAGCCAACATTTAGGGATTTCATATTAGGGATAAACAGAAAACGCTTTTCTTGGCTGTTCCCTTTACCCCGATTTAAAACAAAAGGAGGTGACATCAGCCACCTCCTTTAAGATTATAAATTAATCATCGAATTAGTAATCGAAATCGCCACCCATACCAGCGCCAGCACCCGCCGGAGCATTATCTTTGGGTTCGGGTTTGTCAACAACAATACACTCGGTTGTTAACACCATTCCCGCGATCGAAGCTGCGTTTTGCAGAGCAGAACGGGTGACTTTCGCTGGGTCAACAATACCCGCTTCAAACATATCCACAAATTCGTTAGAAGAGGCATTGTAACCGACGTTAAAGTCTTTTTCTTTAACTCGTTCAGCCACAACAGCACCATTAACGCCAGCGTTTTCAGCGATCCGTTTCAGAGGCGCAGCCAACGCACGGGACACGATCAACGCTCCAGTTAAAGCTTCATGGGTGAGGTTAGCATTCGCCCACTCTTCTAACTGAGGTGCTAAGTGAGCCAGAGTTGTACCACCACCGGGAACGATCCCTTCTTCAACCGCCGCTTTGGTGGCGTTGATGGCATCTTCCAGACGCAGTTTGCGGTCTTTCATTTCGGTTTCAGTTGCAGCACCGACTTTGATCACCGCAACACCACCCGCTAATTTAGCCAAGCGTTCTTGGAGTTTTTCACGGTCGTAGGAAGATTCGGTTTCATCCATTTGACGACGAATTTGCTCACAACGAGCTTTTACTGAAGCTTCATTGCCTTCGGCAACGATGGTGGTATTATCTTTGGTCAGGGTGACTCGACGAGCTTTACCCAGCATATCCAGCTTGGCGTTTTCCAGTTTCAGACCCGCATCTTCGGTGATCAGTTGGCCACCTGTTAACACGGCGATGTCTTCTAACATGGCTTTACGGCGATCGCCAAACCCAGGCGCTTTAACCGCAGCGACATTCAGAACACCCCGCAGACGGTTAACAACCAAAGTGGCTAAGGCTTCTTTTTCAATATCTTCAGCAATAATCACCAAAGGACGGCCAGAACGAGCCACTTGCTCCAGAACAGGTACTAAGTCCTGAACTAAGGTGATTTTTTTATCGGTAATTAACAGATAGGGTTCTTCCAGAATGGCTTCCATCCGTTCCGTATCGGTGGCAAAGTAGGGGGAAATATAGCCTTTATCAAAGCGCATCCCTTCGGTGATTTCTAACTCAGTTGTCATAGATTTCCCTTCTTCTAAGGAAATCACGCCTTCTTTACCGACTTTATCCATCGCGGAAGCAATCATTTTACCGACTTCTTCATCGTTTCCGGCAGAGATGGAACCGACTTGAGCGATCGCTTTGGAATCTTCTACTTGGCGAGCGTGTTCAGCGATTTTTTCGACTAAAAAGTTAGTAGCTTTATCAATACCGCGTTTCAGTTCAATGGGGTTGGCGCCCGCAGCCACGTTCCGCAGACCTTCTTTCACCATCGCGTGAGCTAGAACCGTTGCAGTGGTGGTTCCATCTCCAGCAGCATCGTTGGTTTTAGAGGCAGCTTGACGAATCAGGGCAACACCAGTATTCTCAATGTTATCTTCTAGTTCAATTTCTTTAGCAATGGTGACGCCATCATTCACGATTTGGGGCGCACCAAATTTTTTTTCTAATACAACGTTACGACCTTTGGGGCCAAGAGTAACGGCAACGGACTCTGCCAGGATGTCCATACCGCGTTCTAATGCACGACGAGCATTTTCGTTGTAGATGATACGTTTAGCCATAGGTGTTGTGTTCAGGTTTTAGGTTAATAGTAAAAACGAATTCGGAAAAAGATGGGTTGAGGGTTTAACGAGTCAGATCGCAGAACACCAGTGTGGTGTACGATCTAAAAGGTTGAAAACGCGACTTAGCTGACGATGGCTAAGATATCTTTTTCAGCTAACAGAACAAATTCGTCGCTGCCGAGTTTGACGTCAGTGCCAGCGTATTTAGAATAAAGAACTTTGTCACCGACTTTAACTTCTAATTCGGAGCGAGAACCATCATCATTCCGTTTGCCAGGGCCAACTGCCACGACTTCGCCCACTTGGGGTTTTTCTTTGGCGGTGTCAGGCAATAAAATTCCACCTGCGGTTTTTTCTTCAGACGCACTTACTTTGACGAAAACGCGCTCACCTAATGGTTTAACGGTTGATACGCTTAGAGATACAGCAGCCATTCATTAGCCTCCAGTTCACAGCAATAATTGGGAACGAGAGTTGTGTTACTTCCTTTAAGAAATTTCACATTAGCACTCTCAACTCCTGAGTGCTAATTTAGCGAAAATACCCCACCCATTGCAACAACCTAATTTGTACGGGTTTCCGAACAGAGGGGATGAGGGG
>NZ_JADEWU010000053.1:0-41047 GCF_015207485.1 Planktothrix mougeotii LEGE 06226 | reverse complement strand
ATATTACAACCTATTTAGGACTGCTATAGGTATTTCAAATAATTATACCCCTTCTGTTTTGAAAAGAGGGGGTATGGAGGTTTAATTTTAGTTCAACAAACTGTTAATATTCCCTAAAAACTTACCAGTTCCCTTCACCCGGATTGGGACTAAAATATTGATCGAACTTATTAGTTTCACCCCGATATTGATCTGCTTCTGGGAGTGCGTCTTTCTTGCGAGTAAGATTAGGCCATATTTGAGCATACTTCCTGTTAATTTTTAACCAACGTGATCTCTCCTGAAAAAATAATCAAAACTTAACATTATTTCGTTAAATAACTTAAAAAAAGGCTTTATAGGCAATTTCACTAATTAGCAAAATATTCAAACCCAGTATAATTTTAAAAAACGTTATCCTTAAAATTAGGTGGGGTATAAGCAAAAAATAATGAGACAATAGTACATGGGTAAAGTGATCAGGCAAATATTATGCAATCTGTTGATTTAACGACATTAATCGCAAGCTGTTGTGAACTGCGGAAAGACTGGCTTCCAGCGCGGTTAGAACAGGTGTATCAACGCGATCGCTTTACGATTTCTTTGGGGTTACGCACCCTCAAACGTCGAGGCTGGTTAGATATTTCTTGGCATCCCCAAGCGGCTAGAATTTGTATTGGTGATCCTCCTCCCCGTATTCCTGATACCTTTACTTTTAGCGATCAACTGCGTCATCAATTAGGGGGATTAGCATTAGTTGAAATTCAGCAAATTGACCCTTGGGAACGAATTTTAGATCTGCAATTTTCCCAGCGTCCAGGAGATGAGATCCTCTGGCATTTGTATGTAGAAATTATGGGAAAATATAGTAATGTTATTTTAACTGGATCGGACAATAGTATTGTTACAGCAGCCCATCAGGTCAATATAAAACAATCCAGTGTGCGACCAATTTTAACGGGTCAAGCCTATGAACTGCCTCCTAAATTAACCGAACCCATTCCCAGTTTAAATGAGCCTCAATCCCGTTGGCAAGAGCGGGTAAGTTTAATTCCCAGCGCTTTAAAACAACAACTCTTAAAAAACTATCGGGGTTTAAGTTCTGGGTTAGTGTTATCGATGATTCAAGCTGCTAATTTAGATCCCACTCAACCCACTAATAGTTTAACTTCAGAAGATTGGAATCAGTTATTTAAAAGTTGGCAAACTTGGTTAAAAACCTTAGAAAATTATCATTTTTGTCCTTATTATACTTCCAAAGGTTATGATATTATTCCTTGGAATTTAGAAACGGTTTCTGACGTTAAATCTATTCAAATTTTACTCAATACTTATTATACTAATCAATTAAATCATCAAGAATTTCAGCAACTCCGGCATCAAGTTAGTCAAAAAATTAATAACGTTTTAACGAAATTACGAGTTAAAGCGGATCAATTTATTCAACGGTTACAACAATCCGATGAAGCTGATGAATATCGGGCAAAAGCCGATCTATTAATGGCATTTCTGCACGAATGGAAACCGGGCATGAAGGAGATTTTGTTACCCGATTTTGAGACAGGAGAACCTGTTAAAATTGCCCTAAATCCAGAGAATAATGCCGTCTGGAACGCTCAAAATTTATATAAACGACATCAAAAGTTAAAACGAGCCAGAATAGCCGTTGAACCCCTGTTAAATGAAGTCAAAACGGAAATTAACTATTTAGAACAAGTTGAATCAGCGATTAGTTTAATTGAAACCTATAAAACCGCCGAAGATTTACAAACCTTAGCCGAAATTCGAGAAGAATTAATTCAACAAGGTTATATTAATATTCCTGATTATCGCAGTTCAAATTCTCCCTCGTCCATAGAATTCTATCGCTATCAAACTCCCAATAATTTTGAAGTTTTAATCGGCAGAAATAATCGTCAAAATGATCAATTAACTTTTAAAGTTGCAACGGATTATGATTTATGGTTTCATACTCAAGAAATCCCCGGTAGTCATGTATTGTTACGGTTAAGTGCGGGACAGGTTGCTGATGATATTGATTTACAATTTACGGCTAATTTAACCGCTTATTATAGTCGTGCCAGACAAAGTGAACAAGTTCCAGTGATTTATACCAAACCCAAGCACGTTTATAAACCCAAAGGGTCTAAACCAGGGATGGTGATTTATAAACAGGAAACCGTGATTTGGGGTAGTCCTCATCAAGCTAAAATTATATGAAATCCCTAAATGTTTGCTACAAATTCCCCCCTGTAGAGACCTTGCATGCAAGGTCTCTACAGGGGGTTTAGGGGATTATCTGTAGTATAATTTCCAGGATTTCATATTACATTGTGATATTAATATTTTTGTGATAGTTTTTAATTGGAGTTTAACCAATTTTCTACTTGCAAGTTTGGAATATTTTCAAAATTCTGAAAAAATCTCATCGAGTTCGGGTTGATTTTGCCACGCTCCAAAAATAGATCTTAAACGGTTAAGGCGTTCTGATAAACTTAAAATGGGTACTGTTTTAACTTCAACAGTAATTTCTACTCCATCAGGTAAATCAATATCCTGTAATAATTCAATGGTTTTACCTCGTTTTATTCCTTTCACTTGCATAGTTTCCTCAAAGATCTTTGTGATTCTAAATTAGCTATTCCCTGTTCCCTACTATTATTTTAATTCAGATAAGCCGATTGACAACTAATCATAATTTCTTGAGTACGGGGATAGGATTGTAAATATTGAAAAAATAGTTGAGAATCAAAACTTCTGGGATCTCGCCGTTCTCCTGAACGATCTACCGCCGCATGAGTCGTAATTCGATAATCAGGAACTCCTGTTTTTGCCACTAACCACGCTAAAGATTGATATTGTGCTGTTGTATAACCACTATGAGAATCAGCATTATTGCGACCATCCGCAGGGGTTTCTAAAGAAACATGATAAGCAAAATTATTCACAGAAGGAGGACGTTGAGGATGGGTTTTTACTGTTTCCGTTCCTGTTGAAGTAGCAAATACAGAATCTCCTGCACCAAAGGCTCTTAAATCCGGCGGAACAATATAAACAATCTCCCCCGTTAACATAATTAAAGTATGATAACTCGCTTGATTATCCTCGGAATTTTGGGCAGTTTGGAAAAAATTCACCGCACTATAAACATCCGATACCGTTTCATGTAACACCACAATGGGGGCATTATTTACAGGTTGCCTATTAATATCATAAAGAAATCGTTGTCCGTAATTCGTCGGATTTGCTAAGGCTTGATATTCATTGGGAGCATAACCCACCCCGCCTTGAAGATTGGCCGTTTGTGCATCCGTTGGTCGCCGAAACCGATATAAGGTGACGGGATTCACCGATGGCCCAACTTTCCCACTCGCCGTCGGGTTCGGATCAGGTTGTAACGCACAGGTTCCAGGGACAGGAACATTATTCACATTCGCCACGGTTTTCGGTTGCGGTTGAGTCGCCTCTGGCTGTGGTTCCTCAGCCGCCACCAGTTTGATGTCTGGAGACGGGGAGGGAGAGACGGTTTCAGCAATCACCCGCTCAAATTTTGGCGGAGAAGGCATTTGGCTCCATAATGACATCCCTTGGGCCACAATCCAATCTTGATTTTTGAGTCCAACGGTTACTCCCACCCCTAGTAAATAGAGGGTTAACAGCAGAATAGGCGTCCATTTTCTCATTATGTGAGTCAGCCAATATTGAGTGCAATGTTTTCTAGTTTACATGATAAAAATCAAGCAAAAAAAACCACTGGTAATCAGCCAGTGGGTGAGGAACGAAACGTGATTTTGGTGTGAGGAGGAGTTAACTTGCTTTTGACACACCTCGCCCTATAAGTGGGAGGATTCTTTAGAAGGAGATAACCCGATGGTCATTGCTCGAACCACAACTCCCAAAACCCTTCTTAGGCGTGTTCTAGTGTCGTGCGATCCTACGATGCCAATTGCCTCTACTCTCTCGCCCCGAAGGGTCTGAGCCTACTTTTAAGTCGTTTTTCACTCACTCGCTTAATCGTTTCTGCTTGTGGGGGCTAGAACTAGAGTGTCAACACCGGTTCAACCATTTCGGTTAAACGCCCTTTAACTAGAGCGTCCCACCACTGGGAATCTCACCCGTCAATTAAGGTCATCGTGGCTTTAATTATTCTAATCCTAGTTCAAATTAATGTGAAGCCTAACTAGAAGTTAGGGGTTTCTACCCAAAATTTTCGATGAATTTTTTTTAGCATTAAGCCAAACAACCCATAGAAAAGCTTTCTAATACTTGACAAATGATATCAGATGTGACTTGATCTGTCACGATCGCTTCTCCGATGCGAGTCGGTAAGACAAATCTAACTTTTCCAGCCTTAACTTTTTTATCGGTTTGTAGACTATCCAAAATATCATCCAGATTTAATCCGGGGGGGAGTTGGGTCGGTAATCCCGCCTTTTCAATTAACGCGAATTGTCGTTGATCACTGTCTTGATTCCATAATCCTAATTTAACTGCAATTTGACTCGCGGCGACCATCCCAATTCCGACGGCTTCCCCATGAATTACAACGGTATATCCGGTTAAACTTTCCACCGCATGACCAATCGTATGACCATAATTTAAAATGGCTCTTAACCCCGATTCTTTTTCATCTTGACTAACAACATCGGCTTTACTTTGACAAGAACGAGTTAAAATTTCTTGTAATAATCCTGAGTCTAAAGATTGGATATTATCTAACCCTTGGGATTGTTCCAGTTTAACAAATAATTCCTCATCCCAAATCACACCATATTTAATCACTTCTGCCATTCCGGCTCTAAATTCTCGTTCAGGAAGGGTTTGCAAAACATCAGGATCAATTAACACTAATTTGGGTTGATGAAACGCCCCAATTAAGTTTTTTCCTTGGGGATGATTAACGCCTGTTTTTCCTCCAATAGACGCATCTACCATTGCTAATAAAGAAGTGGGAACCTGAACGACATTAATCCCCCGTAACCAAGTCGCCGCCGCAAACCCGGTCATATCTCCAATAATTCCACCCCCTAACGCTACCATTGTAGAGGAACGTTCTAATCGGTGTTTTAAAGCGGCATCATAAATCATTTGTAGGGTTTCGGGGGTTTTGTATTCTTCACCTGCTGGAAGGGTACAAATCGCCACATCAAACCCCGCTTTTTCTAAGGAAATACGGGTACGTTCTCCATAATAATTAAAGATTTCTGGGTTAGAAACTAATAGTATTTTTTTACCTAATTTTAATGGGGTAATCAATTCCCCTAATCGATCTAAGTGTCCTGCACCGATGGCAATATTATAGGATAATGACCCTAAATTAACCCGAATCATCGACTCCATATTCTTCCCCTCATTAACTCACCCTTAAAAATTGTATTCTATTTTTTACCCATTACAGATGATCACGGACGGAACACTCATGATTCAATAGAGAGTAATGTTTATGGAGTTGTCTAATGCTTACAGTGGATGGCGCGATCGCTTACGTTATCATCTATGCGGGATCTTTAGTCGCAGCAGCCGGAATTATGTTTACCCTGCGTGCAGTTAAACTGATCTAATCCTACCGTAGAGACGCGCCACGGCGCGTCTAAACTGGTTGTTGTGTTTGACCAGTGTTAGAAGAGAGTCCTTTGTGTCCCTCACTACGGGTTAATTTTTTCTGCGTTTGAGGATGTTAGAAGAAGAAGAGAGTCCTAAAGGACTCACTACGGGTTAATTTTTTTCGGAGATTAATATCTGATATGATTAATAGAATAGATGCGATCGCATTTTTCTATGACTTATTGTTTAAATTCTAATTGTGCTAAACCCTATAATTCTGATCAAAGTCAATTTTGTTTAAGTTGTGGAAATCCACTACGATTAAAAGACCGATATCGAGCCCTTGATATTATCGGACAAGGGGGATTTGGGAAAACATTTTTAGCGGTTGATGAGGATAAACCCTCTAAACCTCGTTGTGTGATCAAGCAATTTTTTCCCCAATCTCAAGATGCTGATGCGATACAAAAAGCATCTGAATTATTTGAGCAAGAAGCTATTCGTTTAGATGAATTAGGGAAACATCCCCATATTCCTGAACTTTTAGCTTATATTACCATTGAACAACAACAATATTTAATCCAAGAATTTATAGAAGGGGAAAATTTAGCTAAAATTCTGAATCAGGAAGGCGCGTTTAATGAAACACAGATTCAATATCTATTAATCTGTTTACTTCCAATCTTAGAATTTATTCATACTAAAAATGTGATTCACCGAGATATTAAACCCGCTAATATTATTCGTCGTCCTAATAATCAATTTGTTTTAGTGGATTTTGGTTCGGCTAAATTTACCCAAAAAACGGCGTTTACGGTGACAGGAACGATTATCGGTACTTCTGATTATATTGCGCCGGAACAAGCGAAGGGAAAGGGTGTTTTTGCCAGTGATATTTATAGTTTAGGGGTGACTTGTCTGCATTTATTAACGCAAGTGGAACCGATTGATTTATTTGATGATGAGGAAGGAATTTGGATTTGGCGAGAGCATTTAAAATATCCGGTGAGTGAGGAATTTGGGTTAATTTTGGATAAAATGATTGAAAGTGCGATTAAACGACGTTATCAATCTGCTAGGGATATTTTAACGGATTTAAACAATAAATTTCCTAATTCTGGGGAAATAGTAGTCAGCGATAATTTAGAAAGGTTAGGAAATAATATAGAAAGATTAGGAAGCGAGACGCTTGCTCCACAGTTGATAAATAAAGATCAAAACTGGGAATGTGTTAAAACAATTATTGCTCATACTTGGGTCATTTATGGGGTTGCTATTACTCCTGATGGTCAGAATATTGTGAGTTGTAGTGAGGATGAAACGATTAAAATTTGGAATTTGAAAACAGGAGAATTAGAGAAAACGTTAACAGGACATTCAGGAGAAGTTTCAGCAATTGCAATTAGTTCTGATGGTCAAACAATTGTTAGTGGAAGTTATGATAAAACTGTCAGACTCTGGAATTTAGAAGCGGGTGAAGAAATATCTGTCTTAGTAACAAGTGAGTCTAAAGTTGAGTCTGTGGCTATTCACCCTCATAAGAATATTATTGGGATGAATCATAGTTATGGAAAATCATCTTCCTATGCTCGTGTTCTTGTCAAGAATATAGATACTGATAAAAATGCTTATACTTCATCACATAGTGTTTCCAATATAGGAGTAATAATTAACGCAATTACTTTTGCTGCTAGTAGCCCTTTCCTTGCCTATGAAAATCCTCAAGGTAGTATTATTATAGCTCACATGAACACCGGAGAAACAATTCGTGAGCTTAAAGTCCCTGAAATTGATTATCGATTTTTATCTCTTGCTTTTAGTTCGGATACTCAAATACTAGCAAGTGGAAGTGGGGACAATACAATCACATTATGGCAACCTGCAACTGGAAATCTAATCAGAAGCTTAGAAGGACATTCAGGAAGTGTTTATGCTGTTGCAATTACTTCAGATAATAAAATATTAGTCAGTGGAAGTGAAGACCAAACGATTAAATTGTGGGAAATAGAAACAGGGGAAGAAATTTGTACATTAACTGGACATACGGGTATTGTTTATTCTATTGCGATTAGTCCCGATAATCAAACGATTGTTAGCGGGAGTCAAGATGGAACAATTAAAATCTGGCGTTCGGTGTTGGGATAAGTTGCAAGAAGAGAGTCCTGAAGGACTCACTACTTTTAATTAACTTCTTCACCATCCAAAAAAATTCGAGTTTGGTCAGATAACCCTGAATTATTGCCTAATTTAATCTTTGTAATTTGAGCTTCAGCAATGCCACTGCGGAATAAATTGGCTCCCCGTAAATCGGTATATAATAAAATTGCATCTTTCAAATTTGTATGACGGACAATGGCATTTTTTAAACAGGCATAACTAAAATCAACTTGCTTTAAATTAGCACGGGTTAAATCGACTTCTGTTAAGTCTGCATGACGGAGAATGCTTTGAGATAAATTCGTATCTCGCAGTTGGGAATGAATCAAAATAGCTTGACTTAAATCGGTTTGAGTGAGAGTTGCAGCCGTGAGATTAGCATCGACTAAATTGGCTGATTTTAGGTTAGCTTGGGTGAAGACAGCCCGTTCTAAAATGGCTCCTCGTAAATTAACATTTTCTAAATTAGCAGCAGTTAAATTAGCCCCGCGTAAGTCAGCGCCTTGGAGATTTGCGCCTTGAAGATTGGCTCGACTTAAATTCACATTAGTTAGATTCGTATAACTTAAATTTGCTCTGGTTAAATTGGCTGCATTTAAGTTAGCCAGTTGTAGATTAGACTCAGATAAATTGGCTTCGGTTAAATCGGCATTTCCTAAATCTGCTTCTTGTAAATTAGCATGGGTAATGATGGCTCCTGTTAAATCAGCGCGATTAAAATTGGCTTGTTTTAAATTCGTACAGGTTAAGTTAGCGTGTTTTAATTCGGCTCGACGAAAATCTGTTCGGGTTAACGTGGCATCCATCAGGTTCGTATAATTTAGGTTAGAAATAAAAAATTTGGTGTCTGTAAAGATTCCGTGACTTAAATCGGCACGGCTTAGTTTAGCAAGGCTTAAATCTACTTGAATCAGTTCAATAGATTTTAAATCTACATCGCGTAAATCTGCCCCGCGTAAATCTTTTCCTTTTAACTGCAATTCTTTAACATTAGTATTGCGTAAATCGGGGCCTTTATATTGACAAAATAGGCGATAGGTGTTTAATTCTGTTTCGGATTGAGTTCCGGGTAGCCCCGCTTTTGTTTTTACTAAAAAATATTGGACGTTTTCAGTAAATAAAGTAAACACTAAATTAAAAATTTCTAAGAACTGAATGACTCCTTGACATCTGGCTTCTGCATGGTCTTGGTAGAATTGAATTAAATGAGCAATACAAATATCTAAATAGCTGCGGGAAGAATTGCCAATCAGCACTAATTTTAATAATAAAATCACTAAGGTCAGTTGACCCCCTTGGCGAATCATTAAATTAAATAAAAAGGAGGGTGGTTTTCCTTTTTCAATTAATAAATATTCAATGAGACGATTACAAGTTCTGCTAATTAAGGGTTTACTAACAAT
This sequence comes from Planktothrix mougeotii LEGE 06226, assembly GCF_015207485.1. NCBI lineage: Bacteria > Bacillati > Cyanobacteriota > Cyanophyceae > Oscillatoriales > Microcoleaceae > Planktothrix > Planktothrix mougeotii. The sequence goes on along the minus strand of NZ_JADEWU010000053.1, from coordinate 31,964 downwards.
ATTATTATCATGAATAGAGTATAAAGATTCCAGTTTTTCTTCTATTTTCTCCCGGATAATATTGGCAGGATATTGTTGATTGATGTGAAACATCAAATACTGAGGTAAACAGTGTTTAAATTTTTCATAACTAAAATTTTGAGTATTATTTAAAAATAAATTGGCTTGAGTTCCATAATTAAACACACGCTGGGTAGAAATCGTTTGTTTAATTAAACTCACGACTTCATCTCCTAATTGAGTCGGGTTTTTAGGCTGACGATTTCGACCCGTTGGAGATTCCAACCGAGCAATATACATCGCTAAATCAAATTTATATTGATCTTTAAGCTGTTTAATTAACGTTCGCGCGACTTCTTTTTGTTCCCTAGAATTGTGGGGGTTAAGGTATTGAGAAACTAATAAATAAGATTGATAACGACTACTCCAGTCACTCCGCTCTAAGTTGGCGCATCGCAGCAATTCTTGATAATCTTCACTGGCTAAAAAAGTTTTCAGCCATAACAGGAGGCGGCTTTCTTGAATTGATAAGCAGGTTTGATTACAATCTGGGGATTCTGAGAGTTTATTAATCAGTTTTCTAATAAAACTGTGTTGACGCTTCAGCAACCAATTATTAATCAGGATATAACAACAGCGCTTGATAATTCCTTGAAAATGGGGTTCTCCTTCCTCATAACTTAAAATCTCCTCTAAGGCGACTTTAATCTCTGGCTTTTGGGGACACAGGAGATAAAAAAATAATTGTTCAAAGGAATCTAAAACGGCTCCGGGGCTATCCGTTTGTACCCGATTTAAAAAGAATTCGTAAATTAGGTCTGCACTCATTTTTAAACGAGTATAAAGAGGATACTCTGTAGAAGATAACGACAAAGATTGATTAGAATTACTAATCAATTTATCTTGAACGAGGTTAGCCATCAATTGTACTGGGTGCTTATACTATTCAGTCTAGCATAGCAGCGAAAGATAGAAAAATAGAAAGACAGACAGTATCTGATGATGGCTTTACATTCTTTTCATAATTTAAGAAAAAAAAGTCACCTTTATTTAAAGATTTTGTAATTCTGGTTAGATTTTTTCATCAAAAAATGAAATTTTGGCTCGGCGGATCAATTCATTGCGATCTAAAATAGTAATGGATGAGCCGTTAATGGCAATTAAACCCTCTTGAGTTAATCGAGCAAAGACTCTGGATAATGTTTCTGGGATTGTTCCCAGTAAAGCAGCCAATTGAGTTTTCGTCAAGTCTAATTCTGCTGATTTAGCCGCTTGTTTAGCTTAGGTTAATGGTACTGTAGAGACGTTGTATACAACGTCTCTACGGGGGTTTTGACTTCAATAATCACCTCCCGCTCCACCACCTCCACTGGAACTTCCGCCACCCCCATAACTACTACTTTCGCTAACTTGGGGAATAATTTCTTCTTCTTGTTTTTGATAATTGCAACATTGACAAGTTAATGTAATTAACCGAGTTCCACTGTGATAAATGGTCGCTATCAGGAAATCATAACAAATAATTAAGAAATTTAAAGTTTTGTTTGCTTATCAAGTTTTTATTGACAATTTAATGGCTTTAATTTAACCTATTTGTTATAATAGTCTACTTTAGTCTAACCTTTTATGATCATCAGGTTTGTTCAATTCTGAACCCATAAAGATAGAATTAATAAATATAACCCTGATCTGAAGTATAATAGTACGGAATCTAAACCCTAGAGGCGTAAGGATAGTTTGATCTGCGGCTTATTGTCTTAGCTGACTCAGTGCGAATGTATTTTTCTTCCAATTCTGTATCGAGAGCCGACTTGCTAGTTATTGATGATACATTGGCAAATTTAAGGCTCTTAGTCAATCTGCTGCGAGAAAACGGCTATAAAGTTCGAGCCGTTAGTAATGGTTATGAGGCTCTGGAGACGATTCAAAAGAGTCCCCCCGACTTAATTTTATTGGATATTCTCATGCCCGATTTATCGGGTTATGAAGTTTGTCAACAGTTAAAAGAAAGCCCAAAAACCCAAGACATTCCGATTATATTCCTGAGTGCCTTAAGTGACGGATTAGATAAAGTCAAAGCCTTTAGTGTAGGAGGTTCAGACTATATTACTAAACCTTTTCAAGTAGAAGAAGTGTTAGCACGGGTTAAAAATCAACTCACCATTCAATGGCACAAAAAACAACTTCAACTTGAAATTTTAGAACGAGAACAAGCTCAAGAAGCTTTGCGTTTACAATATCAACGAGAACAAGCCTTAAATCGAGTTATCCGGGCTATTCGGAATTCCCTGGAACTTTCGACGGTCTTTTCTACCACTGTGACCGAAATTGGTCAACTCTTACAAGCAGATTGGGTGGCAATTATTCAACATTTCTCTCAATTCCATAGCTGGCAACCGATTGTTGAATATTTTCCCAATTCCGATCTAGCCAAATTGGTTAATACTAAACTGTTGAATTCCCAAGGGTTATTAACAGAACGTTTAAAATTATTACAGGTCTTTTGTGTTGAAGATCCTCACAATATCATCGATTCCAGCAATCAAGATTTAGTTGAACAATATCCGAGAATTTGGTTGGCGATTCCCGTTTATTCTAATGGAGAAGTCTGGGGAAGTTTAAGTATTGTCAGACATCAATCCCTTCCCTGGTCAGAAACTGATGTCGAATTAGCGGTGGTTGTCACTGATCAATTAGCGATCGCAATTGGGCAATCTCAACTTTATGAACAACTGCACCAAGTCAATCACGAATTAGAACGTCTTGCTAATTTAGATGGATTAACCCAAGTCCCTAATCGTCGCAGGTTTGATCGAGTTTTAGAACAAGAATGGCTAAGATTGCGACGAGAAAAACTGCCTTTATCCCTAATTTTAGCAGACATCGATTATTTTAAATTATATAATGATACCTATGGTCATTTATCCGGGGATGATTGTTTAAAGCAAGTCGCACAAACCATTCATGAAACCCTTAAGCGTCCTGCGGATTTAGTCGCCCGTTACGGAGGAGAAGAATTTGCAATTATTCTTCCCAATACTTCCTTAGCGGGAGCCATACAAGTAGCTGAACAAATCCGACAAGCGGTTTATAATTTACAATTACCCCATATCGCCTCCCCTGGCAAACAAGTGATCACCCTGAGTTTAGGAGTGAGTAGTTTAATTCCTCCCATCAATGAAGAACCCCAAATTTTAATTCAAAAAGCAGATCAAGCTTTATATAAAGCCAAAAATCGCGGAAAAAATATTGTCTGTGAGCTTTGAGACTCAGGAGATATCACAAACGGATTAGATGGGTGCCCCCAATTTCCAATTCAAAGCAACCCGGAATCAGGTCAATACTTTAGCCTGTTTTATCAACAGTTGAAATTAAGGCAACTCCTTAAATAAAAGTTTTATAAAGATTAAGGGTTTTTGGGACAACAATACATAAAATAAAGATAGGATGGGGGTTTGTTTTTGATTCTGACTCAATAAAAAACAAATTTATCATTTTTCAACCCAAATCCAGAGGGGCAAGTCTTATGATAAATAAACAGCCATCATTGGTATCCCATTTAACTCAACGAGCCGAAACCCTAAAAGGTTTTTCTCAACAGATGAGTTTAGGGATTAGCATTTTAGGATTTTTGGGATTGCTGAGTTGGATGGGGCAACAAGTTTTTGCTGATTCGATTTTATTCAATTTGATCCCCTTAAATATTTATACCACAATCAGTTTAACCCTGAGTGGATTAACATTAGGGTTCTGGCATTATAAAAACCGAAATTTCTCCGAATCCCAGACCCCAAAAATCCTAAAATTAGCCCTTACAATAGGAGAATTGAGCATCATTTTTATCGCTCTATTTACCCTCCTATATCATCTGTATGATCACATCTTTCTTTCCCCATTTCCAGCCTTTTCCAGTGGCTCTCTTCTAGTGCCAATGCAGATGAATACCGCTTTCGCATTTCTGATGCTGGGCTTGGCGTTGATCCTTTTAAACCGCACTCATCCCCCTGATTTTTTCATTGAAATTTTGGTGATGGGGGCTGGATTTATCATGGTTTTGGGACTATTAACCCCGATTTACAATTACATTTATTTTGAACCCGAATTCACCCCAGAAATCCGATGGCAAAGCGCAATCCTCGTCCTATTGCTGTGTAGTAGCCTATTGAGTGCTCGCCCCCATCGAGGATTAATGTTGATTCTCCTGGGGGACAGTATGGGTAGCCATCTGGCCCGTCAACTCTTACCAGGGATACTCTTGTTACCCCCAATTTTAGGGGGTTTGGGACTATGGGGGGTACAGAAAGCCCTCTATAACGAACCCAGGGCTCTCGCCATCAGTACGACCCTAGATATGGTGATGGTATTAGGACTGGTGAGTTGGAATGCCAACACCCTCAACCAAATTGATCAGCGTCGGCGATATGCCGAAGTTAGCCTTCAAGAAACTAATTTACAACTCGAAAACCGGGTTGAAGAACGCACTCAACAACTGCGTGAAAGTGAAGAACAATTTCGACAATTAGCAGAAAATATTCGAGACATCTTTTTTATTAATACCTTTAATCATACTCAACTCATTTATATTAGTCCCACATACCCAGAAATTTTTGGTCGTTCCTGTGAGAGTCTTTATCAAAATCCGAATTCTTGGTTTGATGCCATTCATCCTGATGATCGGAACCGGGTTAAAGTTGCTTTACAACAGCAAACAGAAGGGGAACCATTCTATCAAGAATACCGGATTATTCGCCCCGATGGTTCTCTGCGTTGGGTATTATCCCGCACGTTTTTAATTCGTAATAATGCCGGAGAATATTACCGAATTGTCGGACTGGTGGAAGATATTACCCAACGTAAACAAACAGAACTGGACTTACAACAAGCAAAAGTGAACTTAGAAACCCAAGTTGATCAACGAACGGCTGAGTTACAAACTTGGAAACAACGTTATGAAATCGCCGTCGAAGTCAGTGGTCAACTGTTATATGAATATGATTTATTGACTCAACAACATACCTGGGGAAACAATGCCAAAACATTATTAGGCTACGATGTTGCAGAAATGCCCCTGACCCTTGAAGGGTTTTTAAGTTTAATTCATCCTGATGATCGAGAAGCTTGGCGACAAGAAACTCAAAAAATGTTGCAGAAAAACTCAGTTCGATTTCAATCTCAATATCGCTTACTCAACAAAAAAGGAGCTTATATATGGATAGAAGATCAATGTTATTTGGCGACAATTAATGGAAATTATCGAACCAAACTTATTGGGTTTTTACGAGATATTAGTGAGCAGAAAAAAATCGAAATTACCCAATCTCAACTGGCGGCAATTGTTGAATTTTCAGATGATGCGATTATTAGTAAAACCTTAGATGGGATAGTGATTAGTTGGAATATTGGCGCTGAACGGTTGTTTGGATATACAGCCACAGAAATGATGGGTCAATCCATCTCAATTTTATTACCCTTAGAACGTTCCTCGGAAGAAGATGAAATTTTACAACGACTGCTTCACGGTGAACAAATTCAACATTTTGAAACCGTCCGAAGACGAAAAGATAGCAGCTTAGTCCATATTTCTTTAACAATTTCTCCGGTTAAAAATGGCAAAGGAGAGATGATTGGAGTATCTAAAATTGCGCGAGATATTAGTGAACGTAAACGCATAGAAGCGGATTGGCGAGAAAGTGAAGAACGATTTCGTAGTGCCTTTGAAAATGCTTCGATTGGCATGGCAATTGTAAGTTTAAAAGGCCAGTGGGTCAGGGTTAATCAAGCCTTATGTGAAATGCTGGGATATACTCAGGCAGAATTATTAAATTTAACCTTTCAAGACATTACCTATCCTGATGACTTAGAGAAAGATTGGGAAAATTATCATAATTTATTAAATCAAGTTATTCAAAATTATCAAAGTGAAAAGCGATATCTTAATAAACAAGGACAGATCATTTGGGTCTTATTGAATAGTACATTAGTTCGAGATGCTCAAGGAAATCCTTTATATTTTATTGCCCAAATTCAAGATATTACTCAACGCCAACAACTTGAACAAGAATTACTGCAAAAACAACAATTATTAGATGCGTTTATTACCAGTGCTCCTGTAGGAATGACCGTTCTGGATGAGCAACTGAGATTTGCTTTTATTAATCAAGCCCTTGCAGAAATCAATGGAATTTCAGTAGAAGAGCATATTGGTAAAACCCCTTGGGATATTATACCGGATTTAGCCATTAAACAAGAAAAAATCTTTCACGAAGTTTTAAATGAAGGGAGAACCATTCTTTCCATTGAAATTTCGGGAGAAACCCTTAAACAACCCGGAGTTAATCGCACTTGGTTAGTCTCTTATTTTCCCATTCGTTCTCAATCTCAGAAACCCGTTGGTATCGGAATTGTTGTTGCTGAAATTACCGACCGTAAACAAGCGGAAGCTGCCTTACGCGATAGTGAAGCTCGTTTCCGAGCCATTTTTAACCAAACCTTCCAATTAATGGGACTGTTAACCTGTGAAGGCATGATTTTAGAAATTAATCAAACCGCCTTAGATTTTTCAGATTTACAGTATCAAGATATCGTGAATCAACCGTTTTGGCAAGGACGCTGGTGGACAGTTTCTCCCCAAACTCAAGCCCAACTTCTGGATGCAATTCATCGAGCGGCTCAAGGGGAATTTGTTCGCTATGAAGTTGAAATTTTTAGCCACAATTATCAACTGAAAACCCTTGATTTTTCTCTGCGTCCGTTATTTAATGAAACCGGAGAAGTCAAGCTTTTAATTGCTGAAGGACGAGATATTACTGAACAACAAACCTTACAACTGGAATTAGCCCAACGAGAATCCTGGTTAGATGCTTTTTTTGCTTGTGCTCCGGCTGGATTATTAATTTTAGATAATCAAAAACGATTTATTAAAGTTAACGATTCCATTGCTCGAATGCACCGAATTCCCGCTCAAGATCATATTGGTCAATCCATTCAAGATGTGTTTTGTGAATATACAGCCATTTTAGAATTTGTTGGCGATGAAGTTTTAAGCAAAGGAAACCCGATTTTGGATTTAGAAATTAGTGGCGAATATATTTATCCGGGGATTAGAAATTATTGGATGGCATCCTTTTTCCCCCTATCAAGGGATATTCAAGGCTGTCCTTCCGGGGTGGGTGGGGTGTTATTAGATATTACCGAACGCAAGCGAGTCGAATTAGAATTACGGTCTGTGAGTGAACGATTACAATATTTACTAACGGTGAGTCCCGCCGTGATTTTTAGTTGTCAACCCCAAGAAGATTATGACATTACCTTTATGAGTGATAATGTTCGCAGTTTGTTGGGGTATTATGCGCCAGAATTTATGAGAAATCCTGGGTTTTGGTTAAGTCATGTTCATCCTGAAGATATTAAATTATTACGCTCAGGATTACAGCATATTTTAAAACGAGATGTCTTTAGTTATGAATATCGATTTTTACACGCTGATCGCACCTATCGTTGGTTAGATATGCAAATGCGATTAGTTCGAGATACGAAAGGACAACCTTTAGAAATTGTGGGATACTGGGTTAATATTACTGATCGCAAAAAAGCTCAATCTGAACTCCAAATTACTCAAAGACGATTACAAACGGTAATTGAAACCATCGGAAATGGCATCACGTTGAGCAATAACCAAGGAGAATTTTTAATTTTTAATTCTCAAATGGAAAGCATCACCGGATATGGCTTAGAAGATACCCAAAGTCACCCCGATTTTATGAAGTTGCTTTATCCTGATAGTAAGGCTTATCAACAGGCGGGAGAACGTTTACAACAGGTAATTCATCAAGGCGCATTACATAATATTGAAACAACGATTATTACTAAATTAGGGGATACTAAAACGCTCTTGGTTTCAACAGTGTTATTAGAAGATGAACGGGGAGAATTATTTTTAACGGTTTATCAAGATATTACCGAACGCAAACGCACAGAAGCTGCATTACAAGAAGTTAATGATTTATTACAAGCAACGATTCTAGCTGCTCCCGTTGCTATTGATGTAATTGATAAAACGGGGAAAGTCTTGGTGTGGAATCCAGCCGCAGAACGAATTTTTGGTTGGTCATTTCAAGAAGTGATTGGTCAATCTTTACCCATGATTCCTAATGATTCTATACAAGAATTTGAAGAATTCGTGAATCATACATTTGCCGGAGATACCCTCAGCCAAGTGGAAACCAAACGTCAACGCAAAGATGGATCTTTAGTGGATATTAGTTTATCGACGGCTTTAGTGCGGAATTCCCAAGGTCAAATTATTGCGGCGATGGGAATTTGTGAAGATATTAGTGAACGCAAACGCACGGAGGAAGCGTTACGTCGTTATGAAAGAATTGTCGCCGCAACAACGGATCAAATTTGTTTAATTGATCGTAACTATACCTATCAGTTAGCAAACCCCGCCTATTTGAATCTTTATCATCAAGCTTTAGACAATTTGATCGGTCTTCCTCTGATCAATTTGGTCGGTCAAGAGCAATTTGATCAGATGATGAAACCTCATTTAGAACGGTGTTTAGAAGGAGAAGTCATCCATGCTCATTTTTGGTTAAGTTCTGGAACTTTAGAGTCTCAATTTCTTAGTATTACTTACGCACCTTATTATGAACTCAACCAGGATATTTCCGGTGTGGTGATTAGTATTCGCAATTTAACGGAACTCAAAATTGCCGAAGAAAAATTACGACAAAGTGAAGAAGCATTAGTTGAAGCTCAACGCATTGCTCATATTGGAAATTGGAAATTTGATGTGGCGACTCAACAAATGAGTTGGTCAGAAGAAATGTACAGAATTTTTGGATTAGAACACCCCCATCCTGAACCCAATTACCAACAATATTTACAGTATGTTCATCCCGAAGATCGCTCTAGTGTTGAGGAGCATATTCAAGCCGCTATTCAAGGGGGGATTTCTTATGAACTGGATTATCGGATTATTAGAGCCGATGGTTCTATTCGCTATTTAGAAGTTCGGGGAGAAGGAGTTAGAGATCAACAAGACAATATTGTTCAACTGTTTGGAACAGCTTTAGATATTAGCGATCGCAAACAAGTGGAATTAGAACTACAAAAAGCCAAAGAATCCGCAGAAATTGCCAATAAAGCCAAAAGCCTGTTTATTGCCAATATGAGCCATGAATTAAGAACACCCTTAAATGCAATTCTTGGATTTGCTCAATTAATGAGCCATGATCCGATCATTCCCCTCTATCAACGGGAAAATTTAGAAATCATTCGCCGCAGTGGCGATCATCTGCTTCATTTAATTAATAATGTTTTAGATCTTTCTAAAATAGAAGCGGGACGCATGACCTTTGATCAAAGTACCTTTGATCTCAATTATTTAATTTTATCTACCTGGGAAATGTTTCGCTTACGGGTAGAAGCCAAAGGATTAAAATTCATCCTCAATATTCAACCTGATGTTCCTCAAACGGTCATAACTGACCCCAATAAGCTCCGCCAAATTTTAATTAATATTTTAGGAAATGCGATTAAATTTACTCAGAAAGGCAGTGTGAGTTTAACGGTTAACAGGAAACCGGAAACCGGGAACACTCTACGCTTTGAAATTCAGGATTCAGGTGTTGGGATTTCTTCAGCAGAATTAAATAATATTTTTGATGCTTTTATTCAAAGTCAATCCGGTAAAAAAGCCCTAGAAGGGACGGGTTTGGGATTAACCATTAGTCGAAAATTTGTTGAATTAATGGGAGGATCTTTAGGGGTGCAAAGTACCCTGGGTTTCGGAAGTATATTTTGGTTTGAAATTCCGGTACAGATTGCCCACAAAAGCCAAGTTCAATCACCCCAAATCAGTCGTCAAGTTTTATCTTTAGCTCCTGGTCAACCGAATTATCGAATTTTAGTGGTGGATGATCAACTCGAAAATCGTCAACTCATGATTAAATTATTAACTCAAATTGGATTCCAAGTTAAAGAAGCTGAAAATGGACACGAAGCTCTGATCCTCTGGCAAGAATGGCAACCCGATCTGATTTGGATGGATATTCGGATGCCGATTATGGATGGTTATGAAGCGACTCAGCACATTCGCGCCAGTTTGCAGGGTCAAAGCACCGTGATTATTGCCTTAACCGCCTATGCCTCTAAAAGCGATCTCCATTCGGCTTTATCGGCTGGATGTAACGACTATTTGAGTAAACCCTTCCAAGAAGATGAATTATTTAGCAAGATGGCTAAATATTTGAACGTGGAGTATGTGTATGCAGACCCTAACCTTTCATCCCCTCGCTCTCCTATCCCCTCGGATTTGGTTAACTCCGTTTTAACGTCTGGGAGTCTGTTAGTCATGGCTCCTGAATGGATTACCAACCTCCAGGAAGCAGCCCAGTTGTGTGATGAAGAAGAGGTGCTGTCTCTGACTGAACAAATCCCCCCTGAACATCAAGGGATTGCAGCCAGTTTGCGGGCTTTAGCCCGTGATTTTCAATTCCAACAAATTCGACAGTTAACCCTGTCGGAAAATCCCTCTGAACAGTCTTCGGATTCATCTAATGTAATGGCTGAAAATCCTGAGAAAGAAATGGGTTAACAAAAAGCAATATAAATATTAAAAATTATTTAAAATGGAGATTACAAAGAGTAAAAAAGTTAAAATTAGTTGTCTTAACAACATTCATTAAACCCTAGGGATTTAAAGATCGGACAATGACACCTATTGAATTTCTCTGGCTGACTTTCTCAGTTGCTAAGTTACCCCCTGTTTTAAGCCAATTAGATGGTTTTCCCTCTATTTCCTATAATTGGTTATTTCTCTTGGTTGTAGTCATTTTAGTTTTACTGGTTTATTTTTTAAATAAAAATCAAGTAAAAGCGGTTCAAAATATCTCTGAACAAGCTCTACAAATTCAAGGTAAAGTTCTCGATCAAGTTCAAGAACAGACAACCGAAATGGCTGCTGTGGCTCAAGAAAAAATTAATCTAATTCTTGAGGAATATCAAAAATTTCTCCCTTATGCAGAACAATTGGGATTGAAAGTAGATAGTTTTAGTATTGAAGCTGGAGTCTTGCCCCAAATTAAAACTTCTTTGCGAGGCTCGATTGATAATATCAAAAATGAGATGATTGAAAAGATTAAGGTAGAAAACAGCAATAATAAACTGCTCGTTGCTGTTCTCAATGCTATCTTATTAGCTAAAAAATGCAATGATAAACTGGAAAGCGTTTATATTTCGATCTTTAAAGATATCATTATTGATATCAAATTAGGGATTCCTCCTGCTATTTCCGTTCGGTTTCAGTAGGACTGATCCGTTAACTCTCCCGAAGAGATCATTCACCATCCAAATTGTAGGGGGAGTTAGTAATACTGATCACAATCAGGGTGTTGTCTTACAATGACAATCATAGGGATTATTCTAATTCTTGAATCGCCCATTTTGCCCTAGCTCGAACAGAAGTCGTTTCATCATTATTCACAATATATTCTAACTGTTCTTTAATTTTACCAAACCATTCAGGCTGAGTTTCATGCAGAGCAGTTGCTAAACCTTGTAGACCAAAAACCCCCGCATATCTGACAATCCATTCTGGGTCTTGTGATGTTTTTTGTAATATCATTAAGGTTTTAAATTGAGCATCAGGAATTTGTTCTGGGGGTAATTTATCCCATTGAATCATTCCTAATCCTCGGGCGGCGGCGCGACGAACACTTAAGGAAAAATCGCTTCCAGCAGATTCTAATAAAACTTCTAAGGCACGGGGATCACCAATACCCGATAAGGCACGAACCGCCCAAGCTCTTGCCCCATAATTATAACCATCTAATTGTTCTAATAAAGGAATAACCGCAGGTTCACCCAGTTGAGTTAATCCATCAACCGCAGCCACCGCAGCCCCAGGATTATTATAACCTAAAACGTTAATTAATGTGGGGATTGATTCAATAGAATTAGCTTTTACTAAAGAAACAACCGCTTTAAATAAAGAGGCAGCAGAATCAGCTTGTTCAACAGCTTGAATTAAGGTTTGTACAGTCATATTTTCGGGTTAGCTAATATTTTTTTATAATAGAGAATCCATTAACTCCATGACTTCAATGGCTGATTCAGATAAGCTAAAATCAGCACTATCTGTTAATTGATGTTCTAAAACGCCTTTTAAGGAAATTAATTTTAAACTATTTTCTGCTAGGGTGTTAGCGATCGCTTTTGCCGCGGGTAAATAGCCAATTGCGCCTAAATCCATTAAAGCCGTGCGACGTAATGTTAAATCATTTCCTTTTAACGCCTCAATTAACCGTTCTCCATAACTATTGTCTCCGGTTAATTGATACAGGGCCCTCAGTGCTGCATACTGAACTTTAGGAATAGAATGCTCGATAAAGGGTTGAACTAAAGGAATCGCAACCGTCGCTTTTAAAGCTCCTAATGCTTCTAAAATTGCATCATAAGGTTGGACTAAATAGGGTTTTCCAGGGACACGTTGGGCGGCTGCGACTCCCCCTTCTAATAATTTCATTAAGGCGGAAATACAACCCTCATCTCCTAACTGTTCTAAGGCTTGAGTCGCTGCTTCCCGCACATAAACATCAGAACAATCTAAACAGTCAATTAAGGCTGAAACTGCTCGTTTATCACCCAGTTTTCCTAATGCTCTGGCTGCATTTCGGCGTAAGGGATAACCGCCTTCTTCCGTGCGATCAGATTCATCCTTTAAGGCTAAAATTAACGCATCTACCGCCGCAGGCTGATTAACGCGAAAACGCCCTAACCACCAAGCAGCATAATAACGCCGTCCTAATTCTTCATGCTGAAGATTAGCGATCGCTTGTTCTATGGTTAAAGATTCTCCCTCTTGAGGGGTATTTTCCCCCATTGATTCGTATCCCAAATTGTCCATCGGTTAAAGTCGGTTTTTCTCAACCTTACCATGAAACTTGGGAGGGCGGAATAGTCGAAGTCTCAATCCAGAAAAAATCTAAAACCCTAACTCATCGGCTTTAAATATTTTATAGCTTGTTTGAATTCATAGAAGCCAATTCAGGCTTCTTCACAAAATTCAAGTTTAATTGAATTTGATCAATACCTAATTGAATGATATAGGTTATCAGCGCATGAATTAAAATGACCACCCCTAGCATTTCACAAATTTCTTCAGCCATTACCATTAAAGCATAGATTATATTTTCCTCTCCATAATACCTGACATAAGCGCCACCCACTATGGTTTCTATGAAAAGAGCCCCGCTTAGGTACACCAACATAGCCATTAACAATGAACGCTTCATATATCGAGGTAAATGTATAAAAAACTTATAAAAGATGAACAGAAAGATAATAACCAAAAAGAAAGCAGGAATGACCCACGCGGTATTATATAGAAAACCAGAAGCACCTGCTTTACGAATTGGCCCATTTAACCCTTCATGGATGCTTAACAATTCATCTAATGAGATATAAAGGAAAATAAAAGATAATCCTTTCCAATACCAACGATAGTCATCTTGATTCTGGGTTTTAATAACAGCAATAATTGCAAATAAAACCGAAGAAAAAAGCAGTGCTAATGATGAATATAGAGAAGGAAAGTTTTGTTCTGCATCCATATAAAACTTGGTTACAAAGATATCCGGTATCCAAACACCCGGGAAAATATAAACCGCAATTTGACCCAGTAAGCATAAAACAGACAAAATTCCAATAATTGTTAGTAGAAATCGAGTAATTTTTCCAGGAGAAATAGTAGTGTTAACTTTTACTAGACCTTGATCTACAGTTGTCGATATATTTTTATTGTAAACAGAACTGGATTCCATAATACACCTAGCAAATGAATGACAATAAAATTACAATCAACCTAAAAGTTGTTAAAGGTTAGATTTTCAACTTTAACTACTGCTAAAACCGGATTTTTTAATGAGGTCAGCACCCAATTTAATTTAGGTCAACACTCTAAGTCAGTTCTGAAGCATCAAAAATATGATAAATCCGAAAACATTTAAAATTTTTAGTATTTTAAATGAGAAATTTGGGATTTATATATGACAGAAACAATTGAGAGCGAATTATTGTTTTATAACCTAACTATAACCTAACTATAACCTAAATTTAATCAATATTACATCAAATGTCAACATTTCAATACTAAAGTGCTACGCATGATTGGTGTTTGACAATGAGTGAAACCTGAAACCCTTTCACTTCTTACAGTAAATCGCTGTTCCCTCTTCAAGTAGCTCTATAAATCTTTATCAAACATTGTGTTTGCACAACAAAAAAAATAGTTAGTGATTTTAGATTGAAAACCACTAACTATTTTTTTGAATTTTTATATAAAAAATTACAAGCCGTTCAATTGTTAATTTTGCTGTCAGCTTCCCTGAACTAAACCAGCAAGTCTGCTTCTTATTCTTCGTTGGCAGAAGTCAACGGCTGAATACTCACAATTTTTGCTCCCATCCGCGTTAAACGCTGCATTTCTTGGTTCATGCGGTTGTAAGGGACAGTAATAAATTGGCTGGAGCTAGAACGAATCTGATACTCTGCTTTGTCAGTTTCATTTGATTGACGTAAACCGACGACTTCGTAGCGAAAAAAGCGATTTCCCGATGGGGAACTCGATGATTGTCCAACAGCAATTTGACCTAACATGAGTTTAAATTTATCCAAAAACAGTTCTACAAACTTGACAAAAAGGGATCGCTGATTAGCAATCCCTGGTTTTTCAGCAATCCTACACAGGAGTGACGCTGGCTACTTTCCCACCTTGGCGTTGAATTTCCTGAAGTAAAGGAGATAACTGTTCGTAAGCAACAATAAAAGATTTGCTGCTCCGACGAACTTTCGGATAGCGACGTTCACGAATTCCAGCCACTTCCACCCGATAACTACGGCCTTGTGCTAAGACACCACCGGTACTAAATCCAGTGGTTGGAACCACGGCTTGTCCAGAAGCCCGATAAGACCAACCTTCGTTACCACCGGAGGGGCCGACAATGGTAGAAACACTATTGGAACCCAGTTCTGTGGCTAAACGGGAGGCATTTCCTTCTAATTGAGAGCGATCGCTATTGGCATAACCCCGATACAACCGGAAGATGCGAGTAAAGCCAACGGTTCTTTGTCCCCGTTGAACTTCAAAGGCGCGATAGTAGGGAACCACATTTTCCCCAAAGCTTTCCAGATATTCGGCTGAATCAATATAAGAATCAATATCAGCGTCATAACCTTGATTTTGATATAAGTCCAAGTGAAAAATCACTTCGGATTCATCATAGGGAGCGCGACCCAATAAATGTTTGTAATTGAGTTCAATTACACGGGTTTGGAAATTCGGGTAGAAAAACTTGGTTTTGTACAGTTCCGATTTAGCAACGGAGCGCACAAACTCCCGCACAGTGATGCTGCCATCACACAACAGAGATTCAGCACTTTTGAGGCGCTCAGAACTCATTAAATAATCGTTACCCAACAGTTGGCGATAAACCGCACGAATAACTTGTTGGGCATCGTCCCTGCTCCAATCTGGACGCAGTTCAACACGAGCCGCTTCTTGAAACGCAGTTGTTCCGAGCCTAGATGCTGCTGTTGTAATAGCCACCTAAAATCCTCCTCTTATTAATGTGAGTTAGAATTGAGTTGCGAATGTAGCGTGCAACGATTCCGGTTGAAAGGTTTGTTACCTAGAGGGATAGAGTCCAAGCTTCCCCGATGAACAGTCAGCTAGAACTCTAACCTTTTAAGCACAAACCGGCATTCAGGTTTTAATGAATGAGATTATGCCAACGTAATTCTCATCACCCGTCCCCCAGCGCGATGAATTCGCTGCAACTGAGTAGACAGTTGGTCATAGGGTACGGTATATTCAGTGGTAGTACGGCGCACCTGGGGTAGCGACTGTGTTGCTTTTTGGATAACAGTCAGGCGGTAAAGTTGTCCACGATTACCGCCTGTCGTACCTCCTAAGCTTTGCCCACTAGCAGGAGTTTGAATCGGAGAAGCTAAATTCCGAGCTAATTCCCAAGTTAAACGACTTTGCTTTTGGTTTTGAGCGCGATCGCTGCTGGCATACCCGCGATAAAGGGTAAATAAACGGTTAAAACCAACGGTTTTTTGCCCGTCTTGGGTCGAAAATCCCCGATAATAGGGAACGATATTTTCCCCAAAGTTTTCCAGATATTCGGGAGAGTCGAGGTAAGAGTTGATTTCTGCCTCGAAACCTTCGCTGGTGTAGAGATCAACGTGAAACGCAATCTCTGACTCATCGTAAGGGGCACGGCCCAAAAGATGTTTGTAATTTAACTCGATAAACCGAGTTTGAAAGTTAGGGTAAAAAAACTTAGTCCGGTAAAGCTCGGATAAAGCAATAGCTCTGACAAAATCCCGAACGGTAATTTGTCCTTGGCGGAGTAAAGATTCCGCGCTTGTGAGCCGTTCCCGCAACATCAGGTGTTCGTTGCCCATCACCTGACGATATGCTGCCACAATCACGGTTTGCACATCTGCTTCCGTGTAGTTGGGGCGCAGTTCTACGGGTTTTGTTTCTTCGAAAGCCCGGATACCAAGTCGGCTACCCTCAAGCAAGCCAACCATAGCCTTATGCTCCGTAAGAGATCTTCAAAATTGAGAAGACAAAAAAGAAAACTTTGTTAATTTGGGAGACAATCCCCAATAATCAAAGATGCCCGGAGCGCTAAACAACCGTTAACCCAGTTGCTAACAGCTACTTACCGCTCCGAGCATCAAACGCGAGCTTGTCTAGCTCAGAGCGTTGATCGCATAATCAATGTAGGAGTTGGCTTCAACAGCCGCGTCACCGCTGAGACCATGGTTAGCTTTGATGTACTTCAGAGCTTCAACATACCAGCTAGGAGACAGTTCAAAAGTCCGGTTGATTTCATCAACACCAGCAATCAGGTATTCGTCCATGGGCCCTGTACCACCAGCAATTAAGCAGTAGGTGACCATACGGAGGTAGTAACCGATGTCACGAGCGCATTTGCCTTTACCACGTTCGCTAGAAGCGTAGTTGGGCCCTTGCATTTGGGTGGTGTAAGGGAACTTGTTATACACTGCTTGGGCAGCACCACTGACCAGGCTATCGGCTTTATTGCTCAGAGCTTTAGCAGCTTCTAAGCCAGCTTTGGCTTGACGGAAACGTCCGAAAGCCACTTGCAGTTCAGTGCTGCTTAAGAAACGGCCTTGAGAATCGGCGGTGGTTACTGCTTCAGTCAGGGGGGTTTTCATGCTTGAATTATCTCCCGATGTGGTTTACAAAGTTGAGGTACAAATTGAAGTCATTTAATTAGACTTCTATGGATTTATGAAAATCAGATTTTTGAAAAACTAGGCAACAGCAGCCGCAGCGCGATCAAAGTAGCTGGCGATTTCAGAAGCCAGGGCGCTACAATCTCCAGGAGTGATTCCTGCGGGATCGTTGACGATAGCCAGAGCGGCATCTTTCATTTTGCCAACGCCAACAGCAACGGAAGCACCAGGAACGCCTAAAGCCAGGTAGGTTTCACGCAGACCGTTTAAGCAACGATCATCGAGAACGCTAGCATCTCCAGCGAAAACTGCATAGGTGACATAACGTAAGATGATTTCCATGTCACGTAAGCAAGCAGCCATACGACGGTGGGTGTAAGCATTACCACCAGGAGCAATCAGTTGGGCTTGCTCATCAAACAGAGCGCGAGCCGCATTGGCAACGATGGTGGAAGCACTACCGGTGATCCGGTTAACAGCATCTAAGCGTTTGCTGCTTTCGGCAACCATTTGGCTCAGGGCATCGATTTGGCCGGCGCTTAACATTTCGCCGCGTGTATCAGCTTGAGAAACTACCTTGGTGAAGGCATCAAACATGGATTAATCTCCTACTTGACTTGCTTAACTTTGTTTTCGACTCAAAGTGAAATGATGGGTTTTCCCGATCCTGACTCTTGAGAGTCTCTCTATGTTTGGCCGTCGTTACTATTTTTGAGAGCAACCTCAGCCTCACTTAGAGGAACCTTAGAAATCTTACATCATTTTATGAAAGGACATTAAACTTTTTTAATCAAATGTTAATCAATTGTTGGGAGACCAACATTTGTCTGTCGTCTTTGCCCTTCAGATATTAGTTATACAACGCTATCGCAAATTGTTGCGTTAAAATTTATTAAGAAGTGTATCTTTCATGAAGATTCCCATCAGAATTCCCTAACTTTACTTGAGTAAAAATACTTACTTTTTTAGAAAAATTATGCACATTTATGATCTGATTACCCCAGAAAATGGGTTTTAGGAGGTCACTGTCATGGCGTCAATTCCTTAAAAAAAAATCTCCGCACCTTCAAGCCGGAGAGTGTCAACGATCAATAATTTTGTCAACGTTAACTCACCTCAATATCGGATGCGCGGGTCAATGCAGGCATTGAGAACATCAATCAGAATACTGGCAACAACAACAATCCCTGCGAAAAACACAACAATCCCCTGCACCGTCGGATAATCCCGAAAACTAATCGCTTCATATAACCGATTAGCGAGTCCTGGCCAAGAAAAGGTCACTTCCGTTAAAATTGCTCCCCCCAATAACGCGGCAAAGGTTAAACCCAAAACCGTAATCACCGGAATCATGGCATTTTTCAACGCATGGGCCACAACAATTCGCAATTCAGGAATCCCTCTAGCCCTAGCGGCTTCCACATAATCCGCCTTTAACGTTTGTTTGAGATTTACCCGCACAATTCGCTCAAAAATACCGCTTAACAATAACCCTAACGTTACACAGGGTAAAACCAAGTAATACAGTGATACCCCCAATTGCGTCCAACTTCCGGTAAACAAACTATCAACGGTATATAACCCTGTCCAACCTTCAGGTGCGGGAACGGTTACGGGAAACCGAGTTCCCAAGGGAAACCAACCCAATTGCACCGCAAAGATTAACTGAAACAGCATCCCCGCCCAAAACGGGGGAACAGCATAGGTAATAATTCCAAATAAACGCCCTCCTGTATCCCAAACGGTATCAGGATGGGAGGCTGCTACCGCCCCGACAGTAATTCCCACCGCTAAAGCGATGATCATACTAAATAGAGCCAGTTCAACCGTTGCCGGAAAATGAGCTTGAATAATTTCCCAAACCGTTTGTCCACGACTGGTCAGGGACGTTCCTAAATCAAAATGCAGGAGTTTCCCCATATAGTCAAAATATTGTTGCCACAAAGAACCCTTTAAACCCAATTGCGATCGCAAGGCTTCTTTGGCTGCTTCCGGTGCACGGGGGCCAAGAATCGCATCTACCGGATCACCAGGGGTAGCTCGTAGCAGCAAAAAAACCACTGTGGTAATTGTCCACAGCATCAGGGGAGCCAGCAGTAAACGAGTAAAGACGTAATATTGTAAAGCTCTGGAACGAGACATATCAGTAATCAGTAATCAGTAATCAGTTATCAGTTATCAGTCAACTGTCAACTGTCAACTGTCAACTGTCAACACCTAATGTCCAAGTAAGGATTCAAAGGTATTGCGAAGGAATTTGAGGTCAGCGACTCTAGCCACTAAGAGGTTTTCCTGTCCGGCATCTTCTAGGCGAGTTTTCCAATATTGAATGCTGTCGGCATTGTTCATCCAAAACTGAATTACCGTATCAACGGCTTGATCAACATTCCAGCCCCGTTGAGGAGAAACCGTCTGTACAGAGTCAATAAAAGTATCCAGGGTACATTTACGATTTCCCAAATATTCAACCCCTGGGGCGGGTTGTTCGGTTAATTCTTGTTGTTGATAAAAGAAAGAAAGAATGGGAGAAACACCCACTAGATCGAAGGTGTATGTCATAGGTTCCTCCTGTCCAGTTTTAATATCCGTTGGTTATACCAAGTTTTTAGGGTAAAGAACGTAATTTTACTTACAAGTTACCCAGATTTTTTGATTTTAATGCAGATTTTGTGAAAATTCACAAGTAGGGTTTTCTCTACCTCAAAACCAGAAAAAAGATTAATTTTTGATGGAAATTTTAATTAAGGATTTTAGGATTTATTAAGGTTTTAAGTCAGTGGGTCGATTGCAATTGATCAACATTTGTGATTCTTCTTCAGACAGATAAAGGGGTTCCACAGGAATATGAGTTAACCATCGTTGAAAGGATCTTCCCCCTGGAGCCATAAACGCTTGTAACTCGGAATAAGCAGAACGGCGATAAAATCCACATAAGGGTTCCCAGCGCGACTGACTTTGAGGAACAACCGCTAAAACCGTATCAGAAACAACCGTTAAATGACTTTGCCAACGTTGAATCATCGCAGGTTGTAACAAAGGTAAATCACAGGCTAATAACCAAATCCAATCAAAGGGAATTTCTAATAAACCTTGGGACAATGCAACTAAGGGCCCTTGGTTCGGTTCCGTCTCTAAGAGAACTTCATAATCTTCCGTTAATAGGGTTTGATAGCGTTCCGGCCAAGGTGTAGCAATATATACTTTTTGGCTACAAGTAGCCGCCACTTGATACACTCGCTGAAGCAACGGTTTTCCTTCATACAGGACAAAAGCTTTATCCTCACCCATGCGAGAACTTTGGCCCCCTGCCAGAATTAAAGCTGCAATTGAAAGATGATTGATCATGGGTTTTGAGGTAATACCTACGGCTAAAGTTCTCTATAGCGCTACTTGAAGAGGGAACACCGAACACCGAACACCGAACACCGAACAGTAAGAAGTGAAAGGGTTTCAGGGTTTAAAAATGTCCTAAACGATGAATTTCCTGCAATTTAGCGTGAACTTTCCCTTGCGTTAGTAAAGATTCAGCTTCCGATAATCCCGATTCTAAATTAGGACAAACCCCAGAACGCCACAAATAAAACCCCCCATTCCACAGTGCGGCTTTCATGAATTCACTGTTGTGACCCGCTAAAACCGATTGGATTTGTTCAATTAAAATCGGAGTCGAAGGTAAAGGAACTTCTTTCCCGCCCAACCCATAATCACGGGGATGTAATAATAACCGTTCAAAGAAAACATCCTCCACCGTCGGATGAGAATTTTGTTGTTTTTCTTCCAGGGTAGAATCTTGAATCTGTTTTGTTCGGAGGCTAGGTTGACGTAACCCAATAATACAAGTGCGATCGCGAGGTAAATCACAACTACCCTCTAATCCTTTGACGGTAATAAATTCAGTCACACCCCGCCATTGAAAGGCTTCTCGAAACATGGTTTCTGTGGGGGGATGGACATAGCCACACACCACCGTTGCTTGTCCTAAATAGGGTTTCCACATCAATTCCATTGTTGCTAACGGAGGACGTTTGCCAATTTCTCGACGATAGGTGACTAAGCGTTCGGCTTCTGGGAAATGTTGAGGAAGATAAACAAACCCTAAACCCAACTGTGTAAACATCTGTTGAGTTTGTACCCAGGATAATTTAGACCAGTCCACCCCCAACCCTTGCCAAATTTCAATTAAAGGAATACCTTCTTTAGTTGGCATTCGTTGGCCCCCATGTAAAATTACCGGAACCCCGGCGGTGATTAAAATTAAAGCCGTTAAGGGAGCAAAAGGAGCGGTGCGAGACCGACCATCATAGGGACAACCGAACACCATAGGTCTCGAAGCAACGGACTGAAGTTGAGGGCCAATTTCTTCATAGGTATCTAGCATTCCCGCTAATTCTTCACCTGTGGGACGCCGGATACGATGAGCAATTAAAAATGCACCAATTTGAGCCGGAGTTGCCTCCTGCAATAACATTAATCTCAAGGCTTCTGCCGCTTGGGAACGACTCAACGCCTCACTGGTATGGGTTCCACTACCCACTTGACGAAGTAACTCTCTAAATCGATCACTCATGCCTATAAAGTATTGACGGTTAACCGAAACTCCATTTTTAAACTTTAATTTGATCCTAGCGTTTTTACTTCAACAGAGGGGTTTCGGGATTTAAACAATTAATTGATCCATCAAGTTGATCAGGAAGACTCTCATGAACCAGTTGCCAAAAATAAGCGATGGGGGGAATTTGCATTCGATCGGGTGTAGTGACAATGACCACTTCACGAGTCCAAGTTGTATCCCCAGCGGCAGGAATTAAGGGAGAGGAAGCAGAACTGGCCATTAAAGCTTTAGAGTTGGTAAAGGGGAGAGGTGCTAACCCTCGGACAGCTAAGGTGGGATCAGTTCGGGCTTCTAGTAAGGCAGAATAGGGCAATAAAGCAATAAGTTCCCCTTGACGAATGACCCCTCGAAACCCATCTAATGTATTTAACTCTAAAACTGCATTTAATTTTGCCCCAGCTTGAGTAAACTTTTCTTGAACTAAACGCTGCATTCCATAACCATCTTTAAAAACCACTTGCGGATAACGAGTTAACTCATCCCAAGGAACTTGAGAATATTGAGTTAACGGGTGATTACTGGCCATTAAGACTTCAATCGGTTCTTGATAGAGAATATCGACTAAAAGTTCTGCACTGGCCGTAAAAGAACGATTATTCATAATAATAGCGATATCAACTAATCCATCCTTAAGCACTTTTAAGGCGCGATCGCTTCCCAAGGATGTCACCCGCAACTGAACTTCTGGATAGGCATAACAAAACTTCTGCAAAACCGGGGGTAAATAAGAGGAACAAACCGAATGAATGGCTGCAACACAAAGTTCAGGTTGTTTTCCCATCAGCAGAGACGCTAATTCCTCTTTCGCACTGTCCCAGGTTTGGCAAATTTTGCGAGCATAGGGCCAAAAGCGTTCACCCCCAATGGTTAATTTAGCTTGAGCCGTGCGGTGAAATAAAGGTAAACCCAGTTCTTCCTCTAGTCCCTGCACCTGTCGGCTAATGGTTGATTGAGTGACCCCGCATTGGCGTGCTGCTTGTTGAAAGCTTCCCGTCTCAGCAACAGACAGAAAAGATTGCAGTTGCTCTAAACGCATAAAGACAGTTATCAGTTATCAGTTATCAGTTATCAGTAAACAGTTAGGTGACTGATTACTAATTGACAATAATAGATTTATTTATCCCATTTAGTAGAGATTGATACAGCTTTTATAATTTCATCCTAAACCTCGGAATTGATCAAGAATTGGAGTAACCCCTGAAAAGCTTCTTTATTTAATTTACCATTCGGATAACGCTTTTAAAATCTCTTGTTTGATATCAAGATTGATATTATCTTGATTTAATAAATGTTGTAAATATTGATAAGTTTGTTCACATTTAATTTGCTTAAAAGCCGAAATACAATGGTATCGAACTGAAGGTTGGGGATCAGCTAAAAGTTGAATTAAGGGATCAAGAGCAGATATTAATCCTAATTTTCCTAATCCTACTGCAATTAATTGTTTGATTTTAAGATCAGAAATAGCGGGATGATTGCGATTAATTAAATCAATTAAAATTTGAGCAGCTTGTTCTCGCAATTCTAGGGTTTCAATCCGTCCTATCCCTTGAATAATTTCTTGAATTAAAGTAATTTCTACAGGTGTAAGACTAGGGGCATTCAGATTAAATTCAGGATGGAAGCTGAAAATAATTTCCTCTAAAAATTTTAAACTTTGAGGCGTTTCAATCCATCCCAATGAACGAACCCCATCTATTTTTAAAGATAGGGGAACATTAGAAGATTGTACTTGTTCAAATAATGCTGTTGCTGCTTCATCTGTTTTTAAACGGGATAAAGCGAGTTGAGCTTGTTGGCAAACTTCTGGTCGAATATCCCATAATAACGGTTTCAGTTTTTCGACTAAATTAATATTGTCTAATAAATCTATTCTTACCCCTAATCCGATAACCGCTTCTTTTCTAACATGACCAACGGGATCATTTAATGCCTCTAATAAAACCGGAATGACTCTGGGATCATGAAAACTTCCTAATGCTTCAATTGCGATCGCGCGAATCTCAGGATTAGAATCATTTACAACCGTTAATAAGGGGGTAATAATTTCAGAATGACGAATTTGAGCTAAGGCAAATGTAGCTAATCGTTTAGACTCCTCTTTTTGTAATAATTCCATGAGGGGTTTAATGGCTGAAGTTCCTAAACTGGCTAACGTAATAGCCGTTATTTCCTGAAGTGATAGTTCTTCTTCTGTTGCCTCTATTTTATCAGTTTTTAGCAAATTAATTAAGGGTTCAACCACTAATTCTGATTTAAACTGTCCCAAAATTCGAGCCACAAACCAACGCATTTCTACATCAGTCGTTTCATCTTGTAAAATATTCAGCAAAGGCTCTAGGGCAATGGTTCCTAAATCAGGTAAAATTTTACTGATTTCCCATCGCTGTTGAAAATCTCCCTGTTCTAACTGAGTTAAAACTAAATTAAGTACAACTTCGGGATTTTGTTCTGAAAAATCAATCACTGTTAATTGCTAATTGTTAATTGTTAATGGTTGACTGTTGACTATTGGCTGTTAATCGAGAACTAACAACTCTATAATTGTAGAACATTTATGCAGCACTTTCACTATTCTTCCCTGATTAATGCGCCTGTAGAAGTCGTTTGGGAGTTTCATACCCGACCGGATATATTGCAATTGTTAACTCCTCCTTGGCAACCCGTAGAAATTGTGCGTCGAGAAGGAGGGTTAGATGTAGGGGCAATTTCAGAATTTAGAATATTATTAGGGTTTATTCCGGTGCGATGGGTAGCGCTTCATACCGAATGTAAACCCTTTGAGTTATTTACCGATGAACAACAAGAAGGAATTGTAGAAAGTTGGGTACATCGACATCAATTTATTGCTGAAAATGGTAAAACTCGCCTCACCGATAACATTACTTATTCTCTACCCGGCGGAGAATTGGCAGAAAAAATATTAGGCTGGTGGGTCAATAGTCGTTTAGAAGATATGTTTCAATATCGTCATCAAGTCACAAAAAAAGAATGTGAAAAGGATTGACTGTTGACGGTTGACCGTTGACAATTCCTAATTCGTAATTCCTAATTCCCTGTTTCCTATAACTATATTAGCTCGAATGAGTTGATAGGAACCTGCTTGATCAATAATTTTATATTGATTCGGTTTTAATCTAATATTTGCTAATTCACGAGGATGTCCTAGAATTAAAATAGTTTTAGGGGAAGAATTTTGAACCTCTGGACTGTTAATATAGTTAATCGCATCGGTCAGTTCAGAAGCGTATTGAACCGGATGTTGAGTATAAAAAACTAAACTGGGTTTTTTAAAGCCAACCATCATTAATTCTTCTCCTAATTTTCGCTCTTGTACAACGGTTTGGGCGAGATGTCTTAAAGGTTCTTGACGATGGTGATCAAGTAAACTATAGGTAGGAGTTGCTGCCCAGATAAAAAAGACAATAAATCCTAAAATATTAACGATAAAAATTCCTGAAATTCGCCGTTTCCACCCACTTATGATTATTCCTATTGTGGTTATTCCCCAGATTAAAGCAGATCGATTTAGGAGTCCAGAGGTTTGTAAATCCGTTCTAAAATTGGGCATATCTGCATCATATCCTAGCAGGTTTTTACTAAAATAACTAACAATTGAAGCACTAAAAACCAAGAGAATATTAAAAATAATAGAAATAGAAAACGCTTTAGGAATAGCACTAGCTAAACTAACATTAGGATTAACAAGATGATTGTTTTTTATTAGATTGTGCCAAAATAGAGAAATTAATAAAGCTGAAGCTGGTATCAGAGGTAAAATATAACTGGGGAGCTTAGTAACAGCTACCGTAAAAAAGATAAAAATTCCAGCAAACCAAAAAACAGCAAATAATGGCAATTGTTGAATTCGAGCTTGACGTTTCCAACATCGGCGTTTCCAAAATTTTGTTGAGGCGATCGCAATAGGTAAATAAACAGAAAATGGAGCAAACCCTATTAAAACCACAATAAAATAGAAATACCAAGGAGCCGCATGGCGATTAACAACGCTGGTAAATCGTTCAAAATTGTGATAACCAAAAAACGAATTAATATAGCTTTGACCATTAATCAAAGTTACTAAAATATACCAAGGCAGAGTCATCACAAAAAAAATTAAGCTTCCTTGCCAAAGACGCATTTCTTGTAAAACTTGGTATCCTTTTCCAATATAAATTAAAAATGAACCAATAATTAAAATAGGTAAAACAATTCCCACAGGGCCTTTGGTTAAAACCGCTAAGGCTATTAAAATATAAAAAGCTAAATACCAATAATTTACTCGATTTTGGGGTAGAGTTAAATTTTTAAACCCTACATTAGGATATTCTTTAAATTCTGACTCAGATATTTTCGCTTCATCAGTTGCATATCCTAGAAAAAAAGCCAATAAAGCTGACCCCATACAACCTGTTAATAACATATCCGAAACCCCAATTCTTGCCCAAGCCACAATTTCAGGATTAAAAGCCATCAATATAGCCCCCATCCAAGGTAAAGGATGCAAAAGAACTGTCCTGAAACGAGGTTTATAACTGGGAGAAATTAAGCCTTGTATTTCCTGTTTCTTAACGGTATAAAATTGCGTTTTCTGAACATAATAACTTAACGTATAAAATCCCAAACCAATTAGAATAAAAGCCGAAACTGCCGAAGGCAGACGAACCCCCCATTCATTGACCCCAACTATTTGATAAGCAATTGCCATTAACCAATAAATTAAAGGCGGTTTATCAAAGCGAGTTTCTTCATTAAAATACGGAGTAATCCAATCCCCTGTGACTAACATTTGACGGGCAGCTTCTGCAAATAAAGGCTCGGTTTCATCCAATAAACCCAGATTTCCTAAATTC
The DNA here is from genome assembly GCF_015207485.1 of Planktothrix mougeotii LEGE 06226. Lineage (NCBI taxonomy): Bacteria > Bacillati > Cyanobacteriota > Cyanophyceae > Oscillatoriales > Microcoleaceae > Planktothrix > Planktothrix mougeotii. The sequence continues at coordinate 5,222 of NZ_JADEWU010000053.1, read as the reverse complement.
TGAAAAAAAGCCAACCCACTGATTAAACCCAACCCCAAAATCGCCAGGAGAAATGGAAGGACATGGGTTTTAATTTGATTTGAAAAAAGGGTTTTAATCTCTCGATCTGAACTTAGTTTCATGGGGGAAGGACACAGGTGGTAACTGTTGACTGTTGGTTGTTGACTAACACCCAACTCAATATATCAATTAGTTATTATCACCTATTTGGGCAACCGAAATAATCTTACTATTGCCTATTTTCCAGATGAAAATTGATCCAGTGTCCTAGTGGGTTGTATGACCAACTGCCATTCCTTACTTTCAGGTTTCCAGACTGGGAAGGGGGTTTCCCCCACAATATAAGGCCCCCAGTAATAGCGAGAACCATCCGGTGCAAAAACAATCAAAATATCACCCGATTTGAGAATTAAATCTTTTTCGGGGAGGGACAAAATCAACCCTTCTTTACTGCCTTCTTCCGGCGCAAAATCCCAATGGACGGGTTCAGTGTTGCCCACAGATGAACGAGTGAGTAAGGCTACACGCACCGGATGTTCCGTGAGGTTACTGACTCGGAATGACCCTTGGTGAGGGTTTGTAGAAATGGCAGGAGGTGATAGTTTGGGGGAATTATGCCCCAATTTGGGAGAAGGAACAGGGGGTCTTTCTGACGCAGGTGGCGCTGGAATAGAGGTTTTAGGAAACGTTGTTGAGAGGGGGGCTGAGAGAGATAAGGCCACCTGTTCGGAAGATTTTCGTTCCGTTGACTGGACACAATAGCGAAATAAGAATTGCCTTAAACTAATTAAAGTTAATAAAATAGTTCCAGTAATTAGAAAGGCTGGATACAGTTTAGCTTTCATAATCTTTCGTTTTAAACTTGATCATTAATTCCATTACTCTCTACACCGTCTTTTATGCAAAATACCCGTCTTAATCGGCTTGTAAATGTTATCAATGCACAACTTGGACGATGGTTGTTAAATCCTTGGCGACGGATTTCGCTGCTGATCATTAGTTTATTATTGGGTTTTGCCCTAGCATTAGCGATTTCTTCGGTAGCGGGACAAAATGCAAATATAGATGTCACTGTGGCTTTAATGGTGTCTATCCTAGTAGAAGGTATCAACTGGTTAGCCTACAGTAGTCCCAACCGTTTGCGACAATCCTTTTGGGTCGAAAACCTGAATGCACTCAAAATGGGTATGAGTTATGGGTTATTTTTGTTAGCATTCATGTTAGGTTCATAAAATGAACGTTTTTTCAAGTTTTTGTGATTGTCTATGATAGAAATTCTTCAAGCTTGGGCTCATGGACAACCTCCGAAGATCACAGATTTAGAAGTTTTAGAACAGTGGGAACTGTCTGATTCTAAACGAGCAATATTGTGGGGAATCACACCTGAAACTGTTAAGTTGAAACTACAAGGGCGATCACATCTTTTCTGTAGACTCTTTCAAGAAAATCTTGATTTCCCTCTATTATCCCAACAGTTAGAAACCCTTTGGAAGTTTTGGCTTCCGTTTGCGACCCAACTAGCTGAGTCTCGTCAACAGCTAGGTCGTCCTCTGGTTCAAGGAATATTAGGAGGACAAGGCACCGGGAAAACAACCCTAGCGAAGGTCTTAACTTACATTTTGTCTCTTTTTCACTATGACACAATCAGCTTGTCCTTAGACGATCTCTATAAAACTTATTTAGAACGTCAACAGTTACAAAGGGTCGATCCCCGTTTAATTTGGCGGGGGCCACCGGGAACCCATGATGTTAAATTAGGAATACAGGTGTTAGAACAATTGCGTCAACCCTTACCGGGTCAAACCATTGCGATTCCGCGATTTGATAAGTCCTTATGGCAGGGTGCTGGCGATCGCATTTCACCTGAATTTGTTACAGGAATTGATATTATTTTATTTGAAGGCTGGTTTGTGGGATGTAGACCCATTGATCCAGAAGGATTTAATTCTGCACCTGAACCCATTATTACCCTCGCCGATCAACAATTTGCCAGGAATATGAATGAACAGTTAAAAGAATATATTCCTTTGTGGGAAAAATTAGATCAATTAATGATTTTAAATCCGGTCGATTATCGATTATCAAAACAATGGAGAATTCAAGCTGAACATGACATGATTTCAACCGGAAAATCAGGCATGACCGATGCCGAAATTAGTCAATTTGTTGATTATTTCTGGAAAGCCCTACACCCCAAATTATTTATAAATTCGTTAATTAAAAATCCCGAATTAGTCAACTTAATTATAGAAATCAACCCGGATCATTCTATTGGCAATATTTTTAGAAACCCGTAAACTGATAACTGGTACAGACGCGCCATGGCACGTCTCTACACTGATAACTGATGATGCGGATACTTGATAACTGATAACTGATTAAGATCGTCTAATATTAAAACAACACCATTCTTGCCGCCGCCATAAGGTAGCGACAACCCAGCCATTTTGTTCTAAAGTATCTGCAATGGGTTTAGCTTGATCCATTAAAATACCGCTTAAAACCGCCCAAGTATTTTTCTTAGAAATTGCATTAAATTGAGGAATTAAATCAATAATAACTTCTGCTAAAATATTACAAACAATACCATCAACGGGTTGCTCTGCTATAGAAATTATCTGTTCTATACTTCCATCTTGAATAATAATTTTTTCGGGTGGAATTTGGTTTAATTCACAATTTTCCTTCGTAGAACGAGTCGCTAAGGGATCATTATCAGCAGCATAAACCTTGGATGCGCCTAATAAAATTGCCCCAATTGATAAAATACCTGAACCACAACCAATATCTGCGATTACCGCTTGGTTAGGTTCTCCCCCTAATCGCATTTCTAAAGATTCTAAACACAGTTGAGTCGTGGCGTGGGTTCCGGTTCCAAAAGCAACCCCTGGATCTAAGCGTAATAAAATCCGATCCGAATGTTCAGGTAAGGTTAACCAAGCCGGATAAATTAAAAAGCGATCGCCAATGGGGGTCGGTTCCCAATGTTGTTTCCAAGCTGTTGACCAGTCCTGCTCATCAATTAAATCCCAAGTCACCGCAGGAATCGGGATTTCTAAACACAGAGCATCTTGACGTAACAATAAAGAAAGCGCCGCTAAATCCAGCAAATGGGCTTTTTCTTCAGGTAAATAAGCCGATACCAGACAGGAATTATTTTTAATTTGACAAGCCGTTCCCCGAGAACCAAAAGATTCCATCCGCCAAAAGACCGCATCCTCTAGCGTCGGATCACACAATACTTTAATTTCCCACCAACTATTAGCCATAATCAGTTATCAGTGATCAGTCATCAGTGATCAGTCATCAGTCATCAGTGTAGAGATCTGCGATCGCCTGTCTCTACCAGTAATTAGACCTAACAATCGCAAGTTAATCAACGGTCAAGGGCTTTTACTGATAACTGATAACTGATAACTGATAACTGATTAAAGCGTTACCGTATAAGCGTCGCGGATACCAGCGACTTTCATGATTTCCGCCAGTATTCCTTCCGGTAAAGGATCATCAAGGCTTAAGACCATGACAGCTTCACCCCGAACGATTTTACGTCCGACTTGCATACTGGCAATATTGACATTAAAACTGCCCAAAAGGGAGCCAATTTTGCCAATAATTCCCGGCATATCCCGGTGAAGGGTAAATAACATAAAGCGGGTCGGGGGGACGTTAATCGGGAAATCGTCAACACTGGTAATCCGAATTTCCTGATCCCCTAATAAAGCTCCCGTCACTGAATGACTACCTAAAGAACCCTTTGCTTCTAAATGCAATGATCCCGTGTAGTCCGTCAAGGCAGCATCACGGGTTTCAATCACTCGAATTCCCCGTTCTTTAGCTTCAATACTGGCGTTAACATAGTTCACCCGTTCGCGTAAAGCTTGGGACAGTAACCCTTTGAGGGCTGCCACAACCACCGCTTGGCTATTGGTTCCGGCCAATTCCCCTTGCAACCGCACATCCAGGAAGTCTACCCGACCTCCGGCTAACTGACCGACTAAATTACCCAGGGTTTCAGCCAGTTGCAGATAGGGTTTGAGTTTTTCCAACACATCGGGATACAACCCTGGAATATTCACCGCAGACCGGGCTGGTAAGCCCAGTAACACATCCCGAATTTGTTCAGCAACATCGATCGCCACATTGACTTGGGCTTCCTCTGTAGAGGCTCCCAGGTGAGGGGTGAGGACAATTTTAGATCCCAATTCCCGCAGAGGAGAATCGGCTTCTAAGGGTTCATTCTCAAAGACATCAAGGGCAGCCCCCGCTAGTTGGCCATTTGTTAAAGCGACGGCTAAATCGGCTTCATTAATCACCCCCCCTCTAGCACAGTTGATTAAGCGGGCTGTCGGCTTCATTTTAGAGAAGACTTCCGCGTTAAACAGATGATAGGTTTCTTTGGTTTTGGGAATATGCAGCGTAATATAATCGGACTCGCGAATCAACAGATCCAAGTCCACTAACCGACAGCCAATTTGATCGGCCCGTTCTTGAGAAATAAAGGGATCATAGGCTAATAATTTCATCCCCATCGCTTTAGCCGCCGTCGCCACATGGGAACCAATTTTACCCAAACCCACAATCCCCAGGGTTTTCTTATAAACTTCTACACCAATGAAGCTTTTCCGATCCCAGTTTCCACTTTTAACGGATTGGTTCGCATCGGGAATGTAGCGAGACAGAGACAGCATCATCGCCAAAGCGTGTTCGGCCGCAGCAATGGTATTTCCTTCTGGGGAGTTGACAACAACAATCCCTTTGCGGGTTGCGGCGGGAACGTCTACATTATCGACACCCACACCCGCGCGACCAATAATTTTTAAGTTATCGCCAGCTTCAATAATTTCTTGGGTGACACGAGTTCCAGACCGGATCATCAAAGCATCATACTCTGGAATAATCCGCACCAGTTCTTCGGGGGGTAAACCTATTCTGACATCCACCTGAGCGACTTGGCAGAGGATGTCTATACCAACTTGATCAATCGAATCGGAGACAAGAACCTTCGGCATGATTTAGGAAAATGGGTTGCAATAGCAGGAATCGAGATCTCATCCCCTGACAAAATCCGCTAGGGGGAGGTTCGAGAGAGTCTTCATAAAAGTAGGATGGGAGTGTGGAAACTCAGCGTCTTCAGACCTGAGAGGAAACACGACTCAGGGGAATTTATTCCCCGTGAATATTGGATTGGGAACCGACAAAAATTGTTGTATTTGCCGATT
>NZ_JADEWU010000161.1:0-1427 GCF_015207485.1 Planktothrix mougeotii LEGE 06226 | reverse complement strand
TCTCTCATTTCTTTCAGCAATCTTTCTTTTTGCCCTTTAGATAGATGATTTTTCGCTGGCATTTGGGACTATCTCCGTTGAAACGCTTAATTTTCTATTATACAATCAAGCTGCGTAGCAGCTTATTAAGCGATCAAATGGGTCTTTGTGGTGAAAAGGTAGCTTGGCTAACTCATCCAAATGTTCTGGTCTTATTTCCAGCAACTCAATGGCATTACCGTAGACCTGATGCTTGACTAACTGAGTCATAGTCATGCCCAGTTGTAGTTTACCGATACTAATCTTGATAGACATCTCCCACAGACTGGCAATACTCAAAAATCTTTGATTGCTTGGCTGTTCGATTAACTTTTTGGCTGTATCACTCAGATTAAGACTGCCCTCTATAAACCATAAAAATGTATGAGTATCAAGCAAGATTTTCATGGAGCGTATTCCTCAAAATCTGCCAATGGCTCATCAAAATCATCCGACATAATCACCTTACCCTTAGCACTGCCGAATTTGGGGATAGATCCCGCTCCAACAAGCGGTACAATTAGGAAAGCTGCTCCATCACTGCGCGTAATTACAACTTCTCCCCCACTTGCTGCTTCTTCAATTAACTCTGCTAGTTTTGTTTCAGCTTCTTGTAAGTTAACTTGGTGCATTGATATTCTCTACCAAAACCCGATGTCTTGAATATAACTTCGCAGCAAGCAAATTCACGGGAAAATATCCTAGAACAAATTGAAGCCGAGCGAGACTACTACCAAACTTGCTGGAGGTGATAGCTATGACTTTCACCATCGCCCAGCTGATTCAGATCCCTTATGACTAGGGTTTAAAAAGTGTGGTCTTAGCAAAAAACCTGGCTCTACTCCTCACCCGGCATTCACGCACTCCGCACTCTGCACCTCGCACTCCGCACTCTGCACCTCGCACTCCGCACTCTTGACGCACTCTTTATAGATGAAAAACTCGGCTTAAGAGAACACGCATTATCTTAACCTAAATTCCTTGAGCGATTGCTCCGCAAGCAACACAGCTTTCCTCTGATGGGGAAGGCTGTTTTCAAGCTTGTTGAGCAATTAAGAGCCGGAAAGCCGGGGTAACGTTAAAACTTTTTCCAAATATTCCAGATACAGCAGTTGTCGAGGCGTAAATTCTAAGCGCTGTTGCAACACGTCCAGCAACGCGATTTCCAGTTCATCTAACTCTAAACTCCGCAGTCGCAGTACCTTCAAAGCCACTTGTACAAATTCCGCTGTTGGCTCATCAATTTCTACTAAATCTCGACTGTAAAATTGCAGCATTTCACTAGACATCTCCGAAATAGAAAAGGGAAGGGGGTATAAAGATGGTAAAATGGAATTTTACCCGCCGGGAGAGATGAGTAAATTAAGAGACTATCTGGACAAAAACCCCCAGCAAGCAAAAAGGCTATT